>NZ_JBVVQV010000007.1:0-279439 GCF_055811235.1 Mesorhizobium sp. WSM4810
CCTACTGCCCTACTGCCCTACTGCCCTACTGCCCTACTGCCCTACTGCCCTACTGCCCTACTGCCCTACTGCCCTACACTCCGCATTTTAGGGGGTTACATCCGGCAAAACTCTTCCCTATAAGGCCCTCCTAGCCTGATACCAGAATCGCGAGCACAACCGGCCGGGTCTTCCCGTCCGGTTTTTCGTGCAAGCCGCCTGCCGAACGGACCCTCGATATGCCAAGACGCACCGACATCAAGTCGATCCTGATCATCGGGGCCGGCCCCATTGTCATCGGTCAGGCCTGCGAATTCGACTATTCCGGCACCCAGGCCTGCAAGGCGCTCAAAGAAGAGGGTTTTCGCGTCATCCTGGTCAATTCCAACCCGGCCACCATCATGACCGACCCGGAACTGGCCGATGCCACCTATATCGAGCCGATCACGCCGGAAGTGGTGGCCAAGATCATCGCCAAGGAGCGGCCGGACGCGCTGCTGCCGACCATGGGTGGCCAGACCGCGCTCAACACCGCCCTGTCGCTGCGCCGCATGGGCGTGCTTGAGCGCTACAATGTCGAGATGATCGGCGCCGACGCCACGGCAATAGACAAGGCCGAGGACCGGGCGCTGTTTCGCGAGGCGATGAAGAAGATCGGCCTGGAAACGCCAAAATCGATGCTGGCCAACGCCACCGACGTCAAGAATGCCGACCGCAAGACGCATGAGGCCGAACGCGCCGCCCTGAAGGCCGAGAAGCCCGAAAACCTCGACGCCGCGCTCGACGCGCTCGAAACGCGCTGGAACCTCGGTGAGGGCGACCGCAAGCAGCGCTACATCAGCCATGGCATGGCGATCGCCGCACAGGCGCTCGACCATGTTGGCCTGCCCGCCATCATCCGCCCGTCCTTCACCATGGGCGGCACCGGCGGCGGCATCGCCTACAACCGCGCCGAATTCTACGAGATCGTCCAGTCCGGCCTCGATGCCTCGCCGACCACCGAAGTGCTGATCGAGGAAAGCGTGCTCGGCTGGAAGGAGTACGAGATGGAGGTTGTCCGCGACAAGGCCGACAACTGCATCATCGTCTGCTCGATCGAGAACATCGACCCGATGGGCGTGCACACCGGAGACTCGATCACGGTCGCCCCTGCCCTGACCTTGACCGACAAAGAGTACCAGATGATGCGCAACGCCTCGATCGCGGTGCTGCGCGAGATCGGCGTCGAGACCGGCGGTTCCAACGTGCAGTTCGCCGTCAACCCGGCCGACGGCCGCCTGGTGGTGATCGAGATGAACCCGCGCGTCTCGCGCTCCTCGGCTCTCGCCTCCAAGGCGACCGGCTTTCCGATCGCCAAGATCGCGGCGAAGCTCGCCGTCGGCTACACGCTGGACGAGCTGGAGAACGACATCACCGGCGGCGCAACGCCCGCCTCGTTCGAGCCGTCGATCGATTACGTCGTCACAAAAATCCCGCGCTTTGCCTTCGAGAAATTCCCCGGCGCCGAGCCGGTGCTGACCACCGCGATGAAGTCGGTCGGCGAGGTCATGGCCATCGGCCGCACTTTTCAGGAATCGCTGCAGAAGGCGCTGCGTGGGCTGGAAACCGGCCTGACGGGTCTGGACGAGATCGAGATCCCCGGCATCGCGCACGGCGCAGCCAGCCACGCCGACGACCGCAACGCCATTCGCGCTGCCCTCGGCACGCCGACGCCCGACCGGCTGCGCATGGTGGCGCAAGCGATCCGCATGGGCACCTCTCTGGAAGACGTGCACGCCATGTGCAAGATCGACCCGTGGTTCCTCGAACAGATCGCCGGCATCCTCAACATGGAAGCCCGCATTCGCGAGCACGGCATTCCCGAAGACGCCGCCAATCTGCGCATGCTGAAGGCGATGGGTTTCTCCGATGCCCGCCTCGCGTCCCTGGTCAGGAAAGACGTCGAAGAGGTTCAAAAGATACGCGAAAGGCTCGACGTTCATCCGGTTTACAAGCGCATTGATACTTGCGCCGCCGAGTTCGCCTCGCCGACCGCCTACATGTACTCGACCTATGAGGTGCCCTTCGCCGGCGCGCTCGCCAACGAGGCGCAAGTCTCGTCGCGAAAAAAAGTCGTCATCCTCGGCGGCGGCCCGAACCGCATCGGCCAGGGCATCGAGTTCGACTATTGCTGCTGCCACGCCGCCTTTGCGCTGCGCGACGCCGGCTTCGAGGCGATCATGGTCAACTGCAACCCGGAGACCGTGTCGACCGACTACGACACCTCGGACCGGCTCTATTTCGAGCCGCTGACGCCGGAGGACGTTTTGGAGATCCTGCGCGCCGAGCAGGCGTCGGGCGAACTGGTCGGCGTCATCGTCCAATTCGGTGGCCAGACGCCGCTGAAGCTGGCGGATGCGCTGGAGAAGGCCGGCATCCCGATCCTCGGCACCTCGCCCGACATGATCGATCTCGCCGAAGACCGCGACCGCTTCCAGAAGTTGTTGCACAAGCTCGGCCTCAGCCAGCCGAAGAACGGCATCGCCTATTCGGTCGAGCAGGCCCGCCTCGTCGCCGGCGAGCTCGGCTTCCCGCTGGTGGTGCGCCCGTCCTATGTGCTCGGCGGCCGCGCCATGCAGATCATCCACGACGAGAGCATGCTGCAATCCTATCTCCTCGACACCGTGCCCGGCCTGGTGCCGGAGGACATCAAGCAGAAATACCCCAACGACAAGACAGGCCAGATCAACACACTGCTGGGCAAGAACCCGCTGCTGTTCGACACCTATCTCTCGGGCGCCATCGAGGTTGATGTCGACTGCCTGTGCGACGGCAAGTCGACTTTCGTCTCCGGCATATTGGAACACATCGAGGAGGCCGGCATCCATTCGGGCGACAGCGCCTGCTCGCTGCCGGTGCACTCGCTGCCGTCGGAGCTCGTCGACGAATTGGAGCGCCAGACGGCCGCACTTGCCCGCGCGCTCAATGTCGGCGGCCTGATGAACGTGCAGTACGCGATCAAGGACGGCACCGTCTATGTGCTCGAGGTCAATCCGCGCGCGTCGCGCACCGTGCCCTTCGTCGCCAAGACCATCGGCCGGCCCATCGCGAAAATTGCCGCCCGCATCATGGCCGGCGAGAGCCTGGAAGACGCCTTCGCCCATTACGGCGCCATGCCCGACCCCAGAAATCCCGGCCACATCGCGGTCAAGGAAGCGGTGTTCCCCTTCGCCCGCTTCCCCGGCGTCGACATATTGCTCGGCCCGGAAATGCGCTCGACCGGCGAGGTCATGGGCCTCGACCGCGACTTTGCGCTGGCTTTCGCCAAGAGCCAGTTGGGAGCGGGTGTTGATCTCCCCCGCGCCGGCACGCTGTTCGTCTCGGTGCGCGACGAGGACAAGAAAGGCATCCTGCCGGCGGTCAAGCGCCTCGCCGGCCAGGGTTTCAAGGTAATGGCCACCTCGGGCACCGCCCGCTTCCTCGCCGAGAACGGCGTCGCTGCCGAGAAAATAAACAAGGTGCTGGAAGGCCGCCCGCACATCGAGGACGCCATCCGCAACCGCCAGGTGCAGATCGTCTTCAACACCACGGACGGCCAGAAGGCGGTGTCGGATTCAAAATCGCTGCGCCGCGCCACGCTGATGCAGAAGGTGCCGTATTACACGACGCTCTCGGGGGCTGCGGCAGTGGCGGAGGCGATCGCAGCGTTGCGCGCGGGGAGTTTGGAAGTCAGGCCGCTCCAGGAGTATTTTGCCTGAAGCAATTAGCTGATCTCCCCCCAAGTGGGGGAGATGGCCGGCAGGCCAGAGGGGGCGCGTCCCGCCAACGCTGCGCACCGTGATCCGTCC
Source organism: Mesorhizobium sp. WSM4810 (assembly GCF_055811235.1). NCBI lineage: Bacteria > Pseudomonadati > Pseudomonadota > Alphaproteobacteria > Hyphomicrobiales > Phyllobacteriaceae > Mesorhizobium > Mesorhizobium sp. WSM4810. Next base: position 3,807 of record NZ_JBVVQV010000007.1, read on the forward strand.
AAGGCACGCTGTGCCGACGCCGCTCAGTTCAGAAATCCAATAAACCGCCCCGCGAACAGCACCGACGTCCACAGTACCAGCGACAGCACCGCCAGGATGGTAACGGTCCCGCCGGCCGGCTCGGCGCCGCGTTTTGCGTAGCGCATGAAGGTGAGAAAATTGGCGCCGGCGAGGAGTATGATCGTCATCTTGGTGAGGAAAATCGGCATCGCCGCATACTCCCTCGCCCTGACTGAAAACAGCAGCGATCCCGTGATTAGTGCGCCGGCGAACGCGGCCAATGCGGTGCGGCGCAGCAGCGCGATGAACGCCGCCTGCGGCAGCGAGCGGAAGGCGCCCAAGATCCGGAGGTCCATGAGCCAGACGCTGGTCAGCAGCGCGCCGATCGACATGATGTGCAGCGCATTGACTATGGGATAGGCGACGAAGGAGGCCTTCAGCCCCCTTACGATGGCGAGTTGCTCGATGCCGGCGAGGAGCTCGTCCATTCAAGCCGGCGGCACGCGGTCGGGATAGACGTCATAAGCCTTGCCGTTGACGATGACGCGGGCTGCTTTCATCCACTTCTCGGTCTCGTCGCGCGAGCGATGGCCGATCGCGGTCACCTCGTCGCCGACCTTGGCGACCTCCTCGGTGAAGCCGGCGGCCATGGTGCGGGACGGCGGCGCCAAATCCACCCGCCAGGCCTCTCCGTCGGCGTCGACATCCAGCGTGGCGTGCGGATTGCCGATATAGATGGCTGTGATCTTGCCCCGGAGCTCAAAAAAACCATCCTGGGTCCACGACCAGCCGTGATGGGCGTAAGCTGCGGTGCCAGCGGCAAGGATCACTGCCGCTGCCAGCGTGACGCACCGAATCCGGTTGAAAGGTGACTGCATCGCTCGCCTCCTCGGCTCATCCCGCCAATCGAGACTAGGTCACGGCGCGGCAACGTCAATTCACATCGGTGCGAAGGCTCTGGGCGAAGCTATCGGTTGTCGATGTCGGCGCCGCCCCTCATCTGCCTGCCGGCATCTTCTCCCCGGCAAGAACGGGGAGAAGGGACCTAGCCGCAACGCTGGCACCCCCTCTCCCCGTCCTTCACGGGGAGAGGGTGAGGGTGAGGGGCAGCGCCAGCTCCCGAAGCGATTGCCCTGCGGATTGAACGGTCCGGTCTTGCTTATGACATCCATGCACGCCATGTTCGGCCCCTACCCGCCGCCCTTCTTCTTCATCGGATGAAGGTCGGAGACCCACACCTGAACGAGGCAAATTATGAGCAGTATGAGAGACCGTCAGGAAGGCTTCGAAAAGAAGTTTGCGATGGACGAGGACACGAAGTTCAGGGCCATGGCGCGCCGCAACAAGCTGCTCGGCCTATGGGCCGCCGAAAAGCTCGGCAAGTCAGGCGAGGACGCCGACGCCTATGCGAAAGAGGTGGTGCGCGCGGACTTCGAAGAGGCCGGGGACGACGACGTGTTGCGCAAAATACGCGCCGATTTCGACGCGGCGGGCATCGCCCAGTCGGATGTTCAGATTCGCGGCGTCATGAACGACCTGCTGGCGACGGCGGTCGAGCAGATCAAAAACAGCTGAGAGAGCGCCGACTTAAAGCGCGACGCGACGCGCTTTAAGCTCTCTTTTATGCGTTTCCCAAAACCGCTGCGCATCTCGGGTCAGGCCCAGAGTCAGGCCCGAGGGCATGCGTTTGGGTGACATGCATTAGCTGTGAGCGGCCACCAGATCCTTTAGGCGCTCTTCGTGCATCCGCAGCGTCGGTAGTGTCTTCTTGGCGAATTCCTTCAGCGCCGGGTCTTCACCCGACTGCGCATAGGTTGAAAACAGCGCTAGCGCCTGCTTGTGCGCCTCGCTCTGCAGGAGGATGTATTTCGCCTGGAATTCATCGCCATCGAGGTTCTTGAGCTGGTCGAGCATCGCTTGGTCTTTCGGCAGCAAAGCCGGGCCGCTCATTGTCACCGAGGCCGTGATCTGGCTCTGCTCGAGAGCTGCCTTGAAATCCTCGCCAGCCTTGGTGTGATCCCTGATCATCAGCGAGGCGAAATCCTTCACATCGGCGGCGACATTCTTTTGTTCGGCCAGCTTGCTGCTTTCAATCTCGAACCGGTTGGCGCTGGGGACGGTTCTGGAGAAGGTCTCGGTGTCGATCTTGGTTTGGCCGACAGCAGGTATATCGGCCGGCGTGGCGGATTGGGCGAAGGCCGCCGGCGCGCCGGCAAGCAAGGCGACCATGGCAAGCGTGAGATTTGTTTTCACAGGAAATCTCCGGGTTTGTGATCCTCGGAGAGTCCAACGCGACACCAGCGGCGAAGTTGCGCTCTTCCTTCTCCCCTTGTGGGAGAAGGTGGCCGAGCGAAGCTCGGTCGGATGAGGGGTGTTCCAGCTTGGCGGTGCGCTAGGTCGAGCCGCCCATCAGCGCAGAGACCGTGCACATTTGCCAACGCCTCATTTCTTCCAGCACCCCTCATCCGTCTCGGCGCTATGCGCCGATCCACCTTCTCCCACAAGGGGAGAAGGGACGGCCCACTCAGTGGCAGCAGGCGCCGGCATATTGCAGCTGCTCGTCCCAGTCCGGCCGGCCCTCCGGCGTGAAATCCATCAGATTCCACAAGGGCTCGCAAGTGCCGATGGCACGCGGGTCCTGACCGGGTTCGGACGGCGCGAAGCCAAGCTCCGAGCTCCAGAAATGCCGGATGCCATCGGCGTCGCGATGGAACACCGACAGCATCGGAAGTTGCGCGCCGTCGTCGGCCTCGGCGTGATAGTCGCGCTTGAAGCTGTTGCCGGGCGAGGAGAGCAGCCGCATGTTCGTCCAGCCGCGATCGCGGCCAAGCGTGATCAGGTTTTCAAGCGCGGTCTTGCCCACAACGGCAAAATTGAAGCCGGCGGCCCCGAGATGGCCGATGGCGCCGTCGAACTGGTCGAGCAGCGCCGTGCAGGACGGGCATGGCTGGTCGGCCCGCGCGAGCTTGGCCGTGCCGCCGCTTGTCGCCACGTCGCGCGTCTCCTGCGGGTGGCGCGGAAACATCATCGAGTAGATGATCAGCGTGTCCTTGCCGGGTGAAAACAGCTCCGACAGTTTTATGCGGGCCGGCTTGCCGTCGGCGCCAAGCCCGTCGAACACATAATCCTGAGGCACCAGCCCGCCCGGCGGCAGTGCACGGCGGGCGACGGCCACATCCTCCATGGCGCGGCGCAGCTCGATTTCCTTTTGCAGCAGCGTTTCGCGGGCGGCGCGATATTCAGCGGATTCGTTGGGAAAGGTGATCATCGTCATCTCCATCAGCCGTGCTTGTGGCGCGCGCGCCCTATGCGGCAGCGCACCTTGCCTCTCAAGGACGCATCGCGAAGCAGGGTTCCGACATTTTGCACGCCTAACCCGGCGATAAGGCCTTAACGGCTCCGCCTTAGCCGGCGACAGAGGCTACTGCGGCGGCACTGGGCAGCTCGTGTCACCCTCCTGGCAGTTGAGATAGCCCTGAAAATCCTTCAACCTGATGTTGGTGAGGCTCGCCTTGCAGCCGGCTATGACCATCGGATACATGCTGCCTGCCATATCGGTCGGGCCGCCCTGGAAAGCGCATTCGGCATCGCGAAAGGCGACCCAGGCGCGCTGCGCGCTGACCAGCAGCTTCTTCGTCGCCGCGTCGTCCTTCAGCCTGCCCTCGATCTGCCTGTAGGCGTGGTTGAGCTTCTTGTCGGCTTCGGTGAACGACTTGCCGGCGCATTCGTTCATGGTCGCCTGATCCTGTGCGTCGGCGCATTCGTCGGCGCGCGCGACGCCCGCAAGAAGCGGAAGGGCGAGGATCACCAGACCCATTTTGGCCAGACCCGGTTTGAAAAGTAAAAGCCGCATCGTGTTTTCTCCGGTTTCGGTCGAGACCCCGCCCGCGGCACGAAAGCCGCAGGATCGCAGCTTAACGCCCGAACGGTTGCCGGCAAGAAGCAGCCTGCCGACTTGGTGGACACTTCGTTTCCGCGCAATGCTCGCTGATCGGCTTCGCCAACCGCTCCTCACCCCGCCCAGTCGACTTCGAACACCCCCAGCCGCTCGTAAAGCCTGACGGCGGCAGCATTCTCAACCGTGTTGGTTTTGAGATCGACATGCGCAGCGCCGCGTGCGTGAAAGGTGGTGAAGACGTGCCACATCAGCGCTTCGGCGATGCCTCGGCCGCGCGCCTCGGGGTGGACGGCAAGGTCTTTGACGAACGCCCTCGTCCAGCACAGTGCCGCACCCGCCAGCCGACCCTTGATGTCGATAACCAGGAAACACAAGGCAGGGTCGAATTCCGCGTCGCTTGAAATGCGCGGCCACCATTCGTCGAACGGCCCGTCGGCGCCGTCGTCGAATACGGTGGTCAGCAGCGTATGCAAGGCCAGCGCGTCGGCGGCCTCAAAACCGCGCATGACGAAACCTTCCGGCCAGCGCGGCGGGGCGAGCGTGTCGTCGAGGATCTTGCGCAGCCTTATGTCGTTCGGCGCCGGCGGGCGCGGCTCAGGCATGGCGTTCAGGCGTCGGGCTGCAGGCGACGCCGACTGCGGTCGCGGCCCAGGCCGGTTTGTTCCAGCATGCCCTTGCGCTTGGCGTCGTAATAATAGCCGCTCTGGTAGAGCCGATCGGCGCGCTTGGCGTTGCCGCCGGCCACCAGCCAGGCGCCACGCAGATATTTCACCGCATATTTCAGATTGGTCTCGGCGTCGAACAACCCGCTCGCCGGCCCGTCATAGCCCATGCCGCGCGCCGTCGCATGCTTGATCTGCATCAGCCCCCAGTGGCCGCGACTGTAGGCCTTGGGATTGAAGGTGCTCTCGCGCTTGACGACGCGGCGCACCAGATCGACCGGAACCTGATAGAGGACGGCATATTTCTCGATCAGCCGCTCGATCTCGCCGCGCGGTCCCGCGGAATACTCCTTGGCAAGGCTGGTCGAAGGCAGGGCGGACTGATTCTCAGGCAGGGCGTAGGCGACCTGCTGGACGCCGGGCATCGTCTTGCCTGTCTCGCCGGTGACCGGCATCGCAACGGCGGTGGTCGCATGGACAGGCGCTGTGCCGGCTGGCGCGGCATCGGCCATCATGGCTGCAGGTGCAGTTGCGGCCAACGGGATCGGGCCGGCAAAGGCAGCTGGCTGGGCAGGCGTCGCGGCGAGATCGACGGCCAGCGCCGCGGTCTGGACGGGCGTGACGCCGGACGATTCCGGCAGCACCGAAACGGTGTCGGGCAGCGCCAGCGCATAGCCGGCTTCGCTACCAGCTGCGGCGGTTTCAGTCGGGGAAGGCACGGCCTTGGTCAGCGCGGTCGAAGTGCAGCCGCTGAGACCGGCCGCAGCGAGCATCACGCCGATCGCGGGAAAGATGATTTTTGCTGGCAAGCCGCGCTCGGGTCCGGTTCGTCTGTTAAGAAGTCCTTACACCAGCGGCTTTCCCCCGGCAATCCGCAGCCAGTTGGGATTTCCAATGGTTTTCGGGTGGCAACAGACCCCTGAAAATGCGATATCCGTTCTCGATATGTACTGGATTGCCATTGGTTCCCAGGGAAAGGAGCACATCATGAAAGACACCTCTCAAGCCATCGCCGGCCACGCCGTCTTCGAAACCGTGATCGGCTTCATGGGCATCGCCTGGAGCGAGGGTGGCCTGACCCGGCTCTGCTTGCCCGAGCGCAGCCGCGACGCGGTGGAACGGCGGCTGCTGCGCCATGCCGGCAGCGCCGCTTCGAGCGCCCGACCGCAATGGATTACCGAACTGATCGCGTCGATAAAGGCCTATGCCGCCGGCGAAGATGTGGATTTCTCCGGTGTGCCGGTCGATCTCACCGGTGTCGACGATTTCCGCCTCGCCATCTACGACGCGGCGCGCAAGCTCGCCTATGGCGAGACCACCACCTATGGCGAACTGGCCAGGCGCGCCGGCCATGCCGGGCTGGCGCGAGAGACGGGCGCCGTGCTCGGCGCCAACCCGGTGCCGCTGGTCATCCCTTGCCACCGCATTCTTGCCGCCGGCGGCAAGATCGGCGGTTTTTCAGCGCCGGGCGGCTCGACCACCAAGGAGAAGATGCTGGCGATGGAAGGCGTGCGCGTCGGTCCGCCGCCGCCGGCGCAGGTCTCTTTTGGATTTTGAGGCCGGCATTGCTAGTCCGGAAAGATGCGCCGGCGGAAATGCCGGTCTGTTTCCACGCGCTTGCACTTGTAGACGATGCAGGAGTTGGTATCGGCGCTCGGCACCGAAGCGCGTGCCCTGACCTCGCCCATGTTGCAGAAACTCTGGCTCCGCACATAACGGTCGTAGAGCGGCAGCCTCGGCCTGCGCGTCGACTGATAACGCAGGATGACGGCGCCTTCGCGTGCGATGGTCGCGCGCACCGTGCCGCAGCTCATGCGGCTCGGGTCATAGCGCGAGATCGCCTGCGCCTGGGCGGCGACCAGCGTCAGGCAGGCGGCAAACAGGACAGTTTTCATGGTCCTCTCCCCAAACAGGACCGGACGCTCGGAGGCGGCACGATCCCTTCCCGCAGCGTGCGCCATAGGCCATGCGACCCGGCAACGCCCGACGCTGCAACGCTTTCACGCGATTGGGACGGCCATTGGGCAGCGCCGCATCAGCACCTTTTTTCGTGCAGTCTTGTTTTTTGCGGAGAAGCGGATTATATGAGGTCCATTGATATTTCGGCCGATCGATCCGGGCCTCGCGATATTCGCGTTTGCTGACGTCTATCTCCAAAATCTCGATACAAACCGGCTGGACTTCGGTTCAGTCAAGCTAAAGCAAACGTATAAGGACTATCGAAATGGCAACAGGTACGGTCAAGTGGTTTAATTCCACCAAGGGTTTCGGCTTCATCCAGCCTGACAGCGGCGGCGCGGACGTTTTCGTCCACATCTCCGCAGTCGAGCGCGCTGGGCTGTCGACGCTGGTCGAAGGCCAGAAGATCAACTTCGAGATCGAGCAGGACCGCCGCACTGGCAAGTCGTCCGCTGGATCTCTGAGCAAGGCAGCCTGATTTTGCGAATGGCGCGCGCCGGGCGATAGCTCGGGGCGCGCGGCAAGTCACGGATGTACTGACGGTCGCGCGAGAAGCGCGCCGGAGCGGAAAGAACCCGACAAGCCGAAGCAGCAGATTGCTGCCGGCCCGGCCAAAGCGCTCCCGATCAGGCTACCAAGCATGGGAAGGCGGGATTTTGTCCCGCCTTTTTGCTGTCCGGATTTCCGGATGAAACAGCTACCTTGGCCTTATTGTGCCAATCATGGTATTTTTAGGCGATGAGTAAGCTTGAACAGATTGAGAAATCCGTCGCCGAACTGAGCCCTGAGGAACTGAAGGCATTTGCCGCCTGGTTCGAGGCACTGAAAGCGGAGATGTGGGATCGGCAGATCGAAGCCGACGCCAAGGCTGGCAGGCTGGATAAACTTGCCGAGCAGGCCTTGGCCGACCATCGCGCCGGCCGGACCCGGTCTTTGTGAATCATGTCGCCACTCCCTTATTCTGGGAGGCTTATGCAAAACTGCCCTCGTCGATCAGAGCAAAGGCGGACAAACGTTTCGCCAAGCTGCGTTCTGATCCGTTTCACCCGTCGCTGCATTTCAACAGGTCGGACGCTATTGGTCGGCGCGGGTTGATCTCAACTACCGCGCCGTAGCTGTCCGTGACCACGATGACGTTGTCTGGTTTTGGATCGGCACCCACTCCGAATATGACCGCCTCCTGAAGTAGCCGTAAGGACAGAACTACCCCAGCCACTCCATCGGCACATGCCCAGGATCAGCATCGACCCGTTTCAGCCAGGCCGCCACCGCCGGGTAGGCGTCGAGCTGAAAACCGCCCATCTCGGCCGTATGCGTATAGGCGTAGAGCGCGATGTCGGCGACGCTCAAGGCCTCGCCGGCAAAGAACGCACTGCCCGCCAGATGCTTGTTCATCACGCCGAGCGCCTTGTTGCCGCGCTCCAGCGTCAGCGCCAGCCGTTCCGGTGTCGCGTCCTTGGCCCGTTCGGGAAAGGTCAGCAGCGCCTTGCGCACCGCGATATAGGGTTCGTGGCTGTATTGCTCGAAGAACAGCCATTGGTAGGCCAATGCCCGCTCGTATTTGTCGGCCGGCAGCAACCGCGTGCCTTCGGCGAGATAGAGCAGAATGGCGTTGGATTCGGCAAGCCGCCGGCCGTCGTCGAGCTCGAGCAGCGGCACCATGGCGTTCGGGTTCTTGGCGACATAGTCTGGCTTGCGCGTGTCGCCGGTGTGCGAGCTGACCTCGACATTGATGAAAGCGATGCCGAGCTTGGCCATCAACAGGCGCGGCTTGTAGCAATTGCCGCTGTCGATCATTCCATAGAGTATGGTCATTCTTGCTCCCATCGCCGCTCCCCTCGGCGGAGCCGCCTTTACCGGCAATTATGCTGGCAGCGACGGCTTCATCCAGTGATTTGTTTTGGCGCAACCATCAGCGCCGGTGATAGATCACCCAAACAACGGCACGACGTTGTTGGCCATGCCAAGCAGCCTGTCGATGGGCAGCGGCTCCTCGTCGAAGACCGTGCCGGCCAGCGCCGGCCGGGCAAGGTAAAATCCTTGCATCAGGTCAACGCCGCCGTCCAGCGCGACGCGCAGATGCGTGGCTTGCTCGATGCCTTCGACCAGCACTTTGGCGCCGCGGTCATGCAGCGCGGAGACCAGCGGCCGGAAAAACCGTTCGGCGGCGGCATGGCGGCAGAATTCCGCGAACCAGGTGCCGTCGATCTTGACGATGTCGGGCTGGACAAGAGCGACCCGTTCTTCCGTCGAATGCCCGGTGCCGAAATCGTCGATGGCGATGCGGATGCCGTCACGCCGCATCTCGCGCGCCAGGCTGACGAGCACCTTGTCTTCAGCCGCCTGCTCGGTGATCTCGCAGACCAGCATGCCGGGGTGGAGGTCGAACTCGGCGAGACGCCTGGTCATCAGCCTGATTTCTGCCAGCGCTCGCCCGGGGTCATCGTTGATCAGCGGATTGTAGTTGAAGAACAGGTCGAGCCCGCCGACGCCGATGTTGCGGAAATTCCTGAGATGCAGTACCCGGCACATCGTCTCGACGAACAGGCGATCCGCCACGGGGATGCCCTCGAAGAATACGCGCGGCGCGACCGGCCTGCCGGCGCGGTGCGGCTCGATCAGGCCTTCGACGGCGACGGCCTTCAAAAACCTGCCGCGCGGCGCAAAGATCGGCTGGTAGGCGCTCCTCAGCCGGAACGCGCCATAGACGCCATATTCGATCCCGACTTCGTCGGCAAAGATTGCCTCGCCGACATTGCGCCGCCTGTCGGGCCGCCTGGTCATGGCACCACCTTGCGCCCGAAAGCCCGTTTCGACCGCGGCGAAGGCGAGACGGTCGCAGGCGCCGCGCCGGCGTCAGGCGCCGTCACCGGCATCTGCCTTTCCTTGCCGAAGACTTGGCTTTCGTTGCCGAAGACGTGAAAGCTGGTCGGTGCAAGCTCCGGGCGCGCCAGCGCAAATCCCTGCACCATCGAGGCTCCCGATTTCTCGGCCAGTTCAAGCTGCCAGCCCTCCTCGATGCCCTCGAACACGGTGCGGATGCCTTGCTGTTCGAAACTTGCCACCATGGCGGTCAGCAGCGCGAAGCCGGCGCCGGACTCCATCAGTTGCATGATCCAGTGGGCATCGAATTTGACGATGTCAGGCCTGAGCTCCTTGATCCGGTTGATGTCGGACTCTTCGGCGCCGTAGTCGTCGACCGCGATGCGAAACCCGTTGGCCCTGAGCGCCTCGACGAAATTGTAGAGCGTTTCCTGCGACGCCGACTTTTGCTCGGTCAGCTCGCAGACGACGCGGTTCGCATCGATCCCGGCCTCATGCAGCACCAGCCGCATGTCGCGCAGCGCGCTGTCGGCGATGCTGCGATCGGTGAACACCGACGGATCGAAGTTGATGAAAATAAATGCCTCCTGCGGCAGGCACGCGCCGGCGTTCAAAAGGTGCAGCGTCCTTGTCAGCGCCTCGATATGCAGGCGGTCGACCGTCGGACAGGCGTTGAAAAAACTCACCGGCGTCTGCGGCTCGGCGTCGCGGAACGGCCGGATCAGGCCCTCGAATCCGGTGATGGACAATTTGCCGTTGCTGAAGGCAAAAATCGGCTGGAACGCGCTTTGCAGCGTATAATTGCCCCAGACACCGCTGGCGGTGCCGTCATCGTGGCGGACGATATGGGCAAGCCCGATGCTGCGCGACACGGTTCCTCCCGTTGCGAGACTGGTGGAATGGGTCGTGATCCAGCCACCCCGGGTTTTACCGCGTGTAAGTGAATTTATTGTTGCCGGATTTGCCGGGGATTTGAGGTCTGGCTCATCCGACAATGCTTGCGCTTGGCGGGATGATGCGACATGAGAGACGCCGCGGTCGGACGCACCGCCAAGCCTACAAGGAGACAACGCCGTCATGGCCTTTCTTGCCGACGCCCTTTCCCGCGTAAAGCCTTCCGCGACCATCGCAGTGACGCAGAAAGCGCGCGAGCTGAAAAACGCCGGCCGTGACGTGATCGGGCTGGGTGCCGGCGAACCGGACTTCGACACGCCGGACAACATCAAGAACGCTGCGATCGAGGCCATCCGTCGCGGCGAAACGAAATATCCTCCGGTTTCCGGCATCGTGCCGCTGCGCGAGGCAATCGCCAAAAAATTCAAGCGAGAGAACAATCTCGATTACCGGCCGGAGCAGACCATCGTCGGCACCGGCGGCAAGCAGATCCTGTTCAATGCCTTCATGGCGACGCTGAACCCCGGCGACGAGGTCATCATTCCGAGGCCGTACTGGGTCAGCTATCCCGAGATGGTAGCGATCTGCGGCGGCACCGCGGCATTTGCCGACACCTCCATCGACAACGGCTTCAAGCTGACGGCGGCGGCGTTGCAAAAGGCGATCACGCCGCGCACCAAATGGCTGTTGATGAACTCACCGTCGAACCCGTCGGGCGCCGCCTACAGCGAGGCTGAATTGCGCGCTCTGGCCGACGTGCTGCTCGAACACCCCGATGTCTGGGTGCTGACCGACGACATGTACGAGCACCTGATCTACGGCGATTTCGTCTTCACGACCATCGCCGCGGTCGAGCCGAAGCTTTATGAGCGCACCCTGACCATGAACGGCCTGTCGAAGGCCTATGCGATGACCGGCTGGCGCATCGGCTATGCGGCCGGGCCGGTGGCGCTGATCAAGGCGATGGACATGATCCAGGGCCAGCAGACCTCCGGCGCCTGCACCATTGCCCAGTGGGCATCGGTCGAGGCGCTGAACGGTCCGCAGGATTTCATTGCGAAAAACAAGGCGATTTTCCAGGCTCGGCGCGATCTCGTCGTGTCGATGCTCAATCAGGCGCGCGGCATCACATGTCCGTCTCCCGAAGGGGCTTTCTACGTCTATCCGTCCTGTTCCCAGTTGATCGGCAAGAAGACCAAAACCGGCAAGCTGATCGACAGCGACGAAGCCTTCTGCTCGGAACTGCTCGAGGCCGAGGGCGTGGCGGTCGTGTTCGGTTCGGCATTCGGCCTCGGCCCGAACTTCCGCATCTCCTATGCCACGTCGGAGGCGTTGCTCGAAGAGGCCTGCGCCCGCATCCAGCGCTTCACCGCCTCGCTGACCTGATCAAGCGCATCTCGAACACCAAAACCCGGCTCGCAATCGGGTTTTGGCGGTCGGCGCCAGCCTCATCCTTGGCGACTGTGATTCGTTTCGCGCGCCGAACGAGCCTCGGCCGGCGCCAGAATGGCGGCCAGAAGCCCGGCCGTGACGAACGAAACGATGGCGGCCGTCAGCATCGCCGCATGGAAGCCCCCGGCATAGGCGGCTGCGAACAGATCGCGCAGGCCGTCCTTGCCCATCGCCGCATCGGCTGCGAAATCGTGCCTTGAAACCGCGGCGCGGGCCACCGCTCCGGCATTGGCGACACCGGCATTTTCAAGACGCGCCGTCAGCAGGGCTGTTGCCCGCATGCTCATCAAGGCGCCGAGCAGGGCGATGCCGATGGCGGTGCCGCCCTGGCGGGTTGCGTTGATCACCGCCGACACCATGCCCGAACGCTCGCGCGGCGCAAACGACATAGCGGCAGCGCTGCCGGTCGGGATGGACAGCGCATTGCCGAGGCCGCCGACGGCAAACAGCAGGCCGATCGTCACATAGGGTGTCGAGGGTCCAACCCAGCACATGCCCAGCATGGAAAGACCGCTCGCAAGATAACCCGATGTCATCAGCGCCGAGTGTCCGTAGCGCTGACTGAGCCTGCCGATCGCCGGCGACACGACCATTTGGACGAGGAACAGCGGTGCCATGCGCAGGCCGGTCTGTGTCGGCGACCAGCCCTGTGCCTGCTGCAGGAACATCGAATAGAGGAAGACGCCGGTGTAGGAGGTGAGGCCGAGCGCGAACGAGGCGACATTGGCGACGGCGAAGCGAACGTCGCGAAACAGGCCAAGCGGCAGCATCGGCCGCGGCGTACGCGCCTCGAAGACAAGGAAGGCTGCCAGGCCGGCGAAGCCGACGACAAGGGCGATAACAGCCTCTCGATCGCCCCAACCTTTTTCGCCTGCCGATATCAGGCCGAAGGTCAAGGCGCCCAGCCACAGAATGCTGAGCGCCAGGCCGACAAGGTCGAGATGGGCATGCTCGGGGTGTGAAGTCTCTACGATCGAAGCCGCACCGAGCGCGATCGTGGCCAGGCCGAGCGGCAGGTTGATCAGGAAAATGCTCTGCCATCCGGCGGTTTCGACCAGGATGCCGCCGACGACCGGGCCGGTGAGCAGCGAGACAGCGGCGAACGACGCCCAGCCTCCGATAACGCCGGCACGCTCGCGACCGTCAGGAAACGCCTGCGTCAGAATCGACAGCGCACCCGGAATGATCAGCGATCCGGCTATCCCCTGCACCACCCGGCCCACCAGCAGCACCGACAGGTTGGGCGCGATTGCACATATGGCAGAGCCAGCCACGAAGATGCCGATGCCTGCCAGCCAGGAGCGCTTGCGCCCGTAGCGGTCGCCGATCAGGCCTGCCGACAGCATGAAGGCCGACAGGCAAAGCGTGTAGGCGTCGATCACCCATTGCAGCCCGGCGAAATCGATGCCGAGCGCAATCTGGATCGTCGGCAGTGCGACGTTGACGATGCTGATGTCGAGCAGTGCGACGAATGTGCCGAGATAGACGGCGGCAACAAGAGGCAAGCGACGGTTCGACATGAAACCCAAACCTGAGCGTGGAAATCACCTACAATGATCAGACGCGACCAATGATCAGACGCGACGCGCTTTTAGGTCCGATCAACGCCGCCATACTGCTCGTCGGTCACCTTCTCCAGCCAGTCGGCATGGACGCCGTCGAGCGCCTCCTGCATGGCGATATGGGCCATCGCCGATTTTGGACCGGCGCCGTGCCAATGCTTTTCGTCAGGCGCAAACGAGATGACGTCGCCGGCCCTGATTGCCTGTATCGGCTCGCCCCAGCTTTGCGCCAGGCCGGCGCCTGACACGACATAGAGCGTCTGGCCCAGCGGATGCGTATGCCAGTGGGTACGCGCGCCGGGCTCGAAACCGACCATGATGGCGCGTAGCCGCGCCGGCGCTTCCTTCTCGATGATCGGCGTCTGCCACACGCGGCCGGTGAAGTACTTTTCCGGCGCAATGACGGTCGGCACGCTGCCGCAAGCAAAGATCTTCATCGTCGCAAAGTCCTCAAACTGATGGCGGATCGGTCGGCGACGACCGTTCCTTTTTGTCGCAGGAAGCGGCACTTTCATCCGATAACCCATCATGGCGCAACCGCTTTTGCGGCTGTTCGGCGACGGACCCTGTCACGGCATTGACGGAAAGCCCAGGCCCGCATTCGACGGCTTCGCCGATCATGGCTCAACATCCGCGACATCAGGCGATCCCCCGATTCTCAAATCACCCGATTCTCAAATCACTTGCCCTCCCGCCTAACCCGTGGGACGATGCCTTTGGGTAGGCGGCAAACTGAAAAAAGCCCCGCCCGCGACGGTCGACAGGCCGGCCGCCGCTCCCAGGGAAACGCCTGAGTGGAGGTCAGTCATGGGAACTCGCGCCGGAGGACGACGCACGGGACCGAAATGCATTGCCATCGTCGGTCCCTTTGCAAGCGGTAAGACGACACTTCTCGAAGCCATATTGGCCCGCACGGGCGCCATCCCCCGCCAGAATCCGGTCTCCTCGGGAAACACAGTTTCCGATCATTCGCCCGAGGCACGCGCCCACGCCATGAGCGTTGAGGCGACGTTTGCCACCACCGACTTCATGGGCGAGCAACTCACTTTCGTCGATTGTCCCGGCTCCATCGAATTCTCCTTCGAGGCAGAGCCGGTTCTGGCCGCCTGCGACATCGCCGTGGTCGTCGCCGAAGCCGACGAGAAGAAGATCCCTGCCCTGCAGCTGATCATGCGCAAGCTCGATGATCTCGGCGTGCCGCGCATCATGTTCCTCAACAAGGTCGACAAGGCGATATCAGGCGTGCGCGACACGCTGAAGATGTTGCAGCCGGCAAGCTCGGTGCCTTTGCTGCTGCGCCAGATTCCGCTGCGCAAGGACGGCGTGGTGATCGGCTCGATCGATCTGGCGCTGGAGCGCGCCTACATCTATCGCGAATATGCCGAAAGCGAAGTCGCCCAGATTCCCAGCGACGACAAGGCGCGCGAACTCGAAGCGCGCTTTTCCATGCTGGAGACGCTCGCCGACCATGATGATCAACTGATGGAGCAGCTGCTCGACGAAATCGAGCCGCCCAAGGACGCCATCTTCGACGACCTGGCCGCCGACTTGCGCGATGGTGCCGTGACGCCGGTGCTGATCGGCACCGCCGAGAAGGGCAATGGTGTGCTGCGGCTGCTAAAAACGATCCGCCACGACGCGCCTGATGTTGAAGCAACATGCAAGCGCCTCGACGCAGCTGACGGCAATGCGACCGTCGTCCAGGTGATGAAGACCATCCACACCGCGCATGGCGGCAAGCTGTCGATCTCGCGCATCCTGTCCGGCCAGCTTGCCGACGCCTCCGAACTCTTCCTGTCGAACGGCGCGACGGCAAAGGTCTCCGGCATCTACAGAATGCTCGGCAAGGACCAGACCAAGCTCACCTCGGCCCCGGCCGGCGACACGGTCGCGCTCGGCAAGATGGACGAGGTCACGACCGGTCAGACCTTGAGCTCGGTCAAGGGCGGCATCAAGCCCTTGGTCACGCTGACGCCGCCGCAACCGGTCTATGCCTTTGCGTTGCGACCGAAGGAACGCAAGGACGAGGTCAAGATGTCGGCGGCCATCCAGCGCCTTGCCGAGGAAGATCCCTCGCTCAGCGTGCGCCACAATCAGGATTCGGCTGAAACCGTGCTGTCGGGCCATGGCGAAATGCATCTGCGTGTCGTGCGCGAGCGGCTGGAGGGCAAGAACCAGATTCCGGTCGAAGGCCATCCGCCGGCTGTGCCTTACCGCGAGACGATCCGCAAAGCGGCGCAGCAGCGTGGCCGTCACAAGAAGCAGTCGGGCGGCCATGGCCAGTTCGGCGACGTGGTGATTGAGATCAAGCCGCTGCCGCGCGGCTCCGGTTTCCAGTTCACCGACACCATCACCGGCGGCGCCGTGCCGAAAACCTATATCCAGTCGGTCGAGGCCGGCGTACGCGATTATCTGAAATCGGGCCCGCTCGGCTTTCCTGTGGTCGACGTCGCCGTCAACCTGTCCGACGGCTCCTATCATTCCGTCGATTCGTCGGACATGGCCTTCCAGATGGCGGCAAAGCTGGCGATGAAGGAAGGCATGGCCGCCTGCTCGCCGGTGCTGCTTGAACCGATCATGAAGGTGGAAATCGTCACGCCGTCCGACGCAACATCGAGAATCATCGCCCTGATCCCGCAGCGGCGCGGCCAAATCCTCGGCTATGATGCGCGGCCCGGCTGGCCGGGATGGGATGTCGTCGAGGCGACCATGCCGCAGGCCGAGATCGGCGATCTGATCATCGAGCTGCGTTCGGCCACCGCGGGCGTGGCCAGCTATCGTGCCAGCTTCGACCATATGGCCGAACTCACCGGCCGCCTGGCCGATGAGGCGTTGAACGCCAATGGCAAGGCCGCCTAACACTGGAACTTGGCGACAGTCAGGCTGCAGAACACAAGGAAACGGCGTCCGGACATGATCCGGACGCCGTTCTCTTGCGGACCGTCTTCGTGGGAGGCGAAATGGCAGGTCCGCCGCACATGCCGCCAACGCTTGACAGCCTCAGCGGAAGAATAGTTCGGACGCGGTAGCCGCCTGAGCCCGGATCGTCCGAGTGATGCCCCCATCTCCCGCACGAACCACACCGCGTCCTATGATCTGCTTAGTCGATGCTGCGCGCCCGCGACATGTTACCTGAGGTTACATGTCACTGTTACATGACAATTTCGGTCGGCTTTGCGTCAGCGCCGGCAGGGTTCGGGATACAAAAAAGCCGGATCAACGAAGATCCGGCTGAGTTTGATTGGAAGTGCCTGTTAAGGCTAACCTCCAGAGGGGAACACTCGAGGGCGCTAATGGGAGGAGAACGCGCCCAGGAGATGATCCATATATGTGCTCATCATGCCCAAGAAACAAGCATCTATTTTGCAACACTCGCATGCAAAATGACACAGGCTGTGGTCTAAGCCGTTGCTTGGCCTCGTAGGACCAGAAGAAGCGCGAAATGCGGTGCGCAGCCAGTCAAGAATCACTGCGAAATAGCGAACCAGCGCCGATTTTCGGTTCAGAACGCAGAAAACAACGAATGATGGCGAATCAGGCAGCGCGCGTTTATTTTTGCGGCAGCCATGCATCGGCCCGAAAATCGCGACCAAGGAAGCCCCGATGAGGACCCGTCAGGCGATCGCCGGCAGCGCGCTGTTCTTCATCGCAGCGCCCGGTGTGGTTGCGGGATTGCTGCCCTGGCTGTTGGCCGATCGCTATCGTCTGCCATGGTCGACCCTGCCCGGCCTGGTCCCGGTCGGCTGGGTCCTGATTGTCGTCGCAACGGCCTTGCTGCTTCATGCCTTTGCCCGTTTTGCTCTCGAAGGCCGAGGCACGCCCGCTCCGGTCGCCCCAACCGATCGACTGGTTGTCGGCGGCATCTACCGCCATGTCCGCAACCCGATGTATGTGGCTGTGCTGGCGATCATCCTTGGCCAGTCGCTGCTGTTTTCGAGCGCGGCTCTCGTCGCCTATGCCGCTATCGCCGCCGTCGCCACGGTCTCGTTCGTGAAGTTCCATGAGGAACCGACGCTTGCCCGCCGCTATGGCGCCGAGTACGAGGCCTACCGCCATGCCGTTCCAGGCTGGCTCCCCCGCCTGACGCCATGGCGCGGCCAGTAGGAGAGGATCGTCCGCAATGCATGGTGGTAAGGGATGTGCAGAGGTTTAGAATGACCAACTACGCGCCTTGGCGATGATGAAATCGCGGAAGACGTGCAGCTTCGCCTGGTTCTTCATCGCATCGGGATAGGCGAAATAGGTGTCGAAGGACGGCACTTCGGTCTCCGGCAGCAACTGCACCAGCCCTGAGTCCTTGCTGACCACATAGTCGGGCAGCATGGCGATGCCGGCGCCACCCTGGACCGCGCGCTTGATCGACAATATGTCGTTGATCTGCAGCGTCGGCACCCTTTGCCCGCCTTCGAAATCGCCGACCGTTTCCAGCCAGTTCAATTCCGACAGATGCGCCGGCACCGGCACGCCGAAGGTGACGATGCGATGGCTCTTCAGCTCGGCGATCGACGCCGGCTTGCCATATTTGTTGACGTAGGAAGGGGCGGCGTAGAGATGGAAATGCACCGTGAACAGGCGGCGCTGGATGAGATCGGGCTGCTGCGGCTGGCGCAGCCGGATCGCGCAGTCCGCCCGGCGCATGGTGAGGTCGAGTTCCTCGTTCGCCAGGATCAGCTGCAGGCTGATCTCGGGATAGAGCTCGATGAATTCCTGCACGCGCTCGGTCAGCCAGCCGGCACCGAGCCCCACCGTGGTCGTCACCCTGAGCACGCCGGAAGGCCTATCCTTGGCTTCGGTCAGCCGCGACTTGATCGTCTCCAGCTTCATCAGCACGTCATGCGCCGTGCGGAACAGCATCTCACCCTGCTCGGTCAGCACCAGGCCGCGGGCATGGCGATTGAACAGCGGCACGCCGACATCATGTTCGAGCGCGCTGACCTGCCGCGAGATCGCCGATTGCGACAGATGCAGTGTCTCGGCGGCATGGGTGAACGACCCAGCTTCCGCCGCAGCGTGAAACACGCGTAGCTTGTCCCAGTCCAACGCCATGATGCCCCCATTCTGTTTTCTGGCGTCTGAATGAAAAATCAGGCTTTTGCGCGGCTTTTCTCGGCCGCTTGTCTACTCCGCAGCTTCGCGGTGAACTTCGATCCCGGCGAGGTACTTTTCCGCCTCGAGCGCGGCCATGCAGCCGAGCCCCGCTGCCGTCACCGCCTGGCGGTAGATGTCGTCGGTCACGTCGCCGGCGGCGAACACGCCCGGCACGTCGGTGCAGGTCGAATCCGGGGCCGTCCACAGATAGCCGTTCGGCTTCTGCTTCAGCTTGCCGGCGAACAGCTCGACCGCCGGCGCATGGCCGATCGCCACGAACACGCCGTCGACCGTCAGATGCATCTCCTGGCCGGTCACCAGATTGCGCAGCTTCAGTCCTTCCACCGACGGCGGCAGCGGCATCTTGCCGGACTGGCCGGTGATCTCGTCGACGACAGTGTCCCAGATGACGCGGACATTGTCCTTTTTGAACAGCCGCTCGCTCAGGATGCGCTCGGCGCGGAAGTCGCTGCGCCGGTGGATGACCGTCACGCTCTTGGCCAGGTTGGAAAGGTAAAGCGCCTCCTCCACCGCCGAATTGCCGCCGCCGATCACCGCGACATCCTTGCCGCGATAGAAGAAACCGTCGCAGGTGGCGCAGGCCGATACGCCGAAGCCCATGAAGGTCTGTTCGCTCGGGATGCCCAGCCATTTCGCCTGCGCACCGGTGGCGATAATCAGCGCGTCGGCGGTATAGGTGGCGCCGGAATCGCCCTTGGCACGGAACGGCCGCACGTTGAGGTCGACCTCGGTGATGATGTCGTTGATGACGTCGGTGCCGACATGCTCGGCCTGTTTCAGCATTTGCTCCAT
Source organism: Mesorhizobium sp. WSM4810 (assembly GCF_055811235.1). Taxonomy (NCBI): domain Bacteria; kingdom Pseudomonadati; phylum Pseudomonadota; class Alphaproteobacteria; order Hyphomicrobiales; family Phyllobacteriaceae; genus Mesorhizobium; species Mesorhizobium sp. WSM4810. The sequence goes on from NZ_JBVVQV010000007.1 coordinate 22,958, forward strand.
CAGCCACGGACCCTGGATCGGATCGGCGAAGCCCGGATAGTTTTCGACATCGGTGGTGATCATCAACTGGCCGCCCTGCTGCAGGCCGGCGACCAGCATCGGCTTCAGCATGGCGCGGGCGGCATAGATTGCCGCCGTATAGCCGGCGGGACCGGAGCCGATGATGAGAACGGGTGCGTGCTTGGACGTCATGTCAGGGCTTTCACAACAACCGGACGCGAATGAAGCGTCCGGCACAGGGATCGATTTCGGCCCTAATCTAGGTGTTGCAGGCGACGCCAGCAAGACGACCTGGCCTTCGTCCCCGGAAAGCTTGCGCACAAACAGACGAGTCCATGAGCATCGTGGCGCGGCGACTGTCCCAAAATCAGCGACTGAAGGGATGGAATGGACACCAAAGTCGTTTACAAAATCACGAAAGATTCTTGCGTGAAGCGCCGAAGGTATCCATGCCGCTCAAAGCCGATCTCGATGCCATCGACTGGAAGATTCTGCGCGAGCTTCAGCACGACGGGCGCATGACCAATGTCGAATTGTCCGGCCGCGTCGGCATTTCGGCGCCGCCATGCCTGCGTCGCGTCAGGCGGCTGGAAGAGACCGGCATCATCCGCGGCTATCGCGCCTTGCTCAATGCGCCGGCGCTCGGCCTGGACGTCGTCGCCTTTTGCCTCATCGGTCTGCATCACCAGGCCGATGCGGAGCTGAAAAGCTTCGCCGAACGCACCCGCGGCTGGCCGATCGTTCGCGACGCCTGGATGGTGTCGGGCGAATCCGACTTTTTGCTGCATTGCGTGGCGAGCGACCTCGGCGCCTTTCAGACCTTCGTCATCGAGGAACTGGCCTCGGCACCGAATGTCGACACGGTGCGGACGGCACTGACCATCCGTCGCGTCAAGGACGAGGGCCTGGTGGCTTTCAGCGAAGCGAGGCCTTAATCCCGGCCGCGCTCGGCGATGGCGTCGCAGAGTTTGCTGTGATCGTTATCGGTCGTCAGGTTACGCGTCCTGAACGCACCTTCGCCGGAAGTCCGATTGGATCTGCCGTTCACCAGCCAACCCTCGCAGAGCCCGGCTCGCCGTCCGGCTTCCATGTCATCGGCCTTATCGCCGACGATGATCGATCGGCTGATATCCACGCCCAGCAGATCGCGGGCGCGCAGGAGCATGCCCGGATTGGGCTTGCGCATCGGATGATCACCTGCCGCCAGTTCGCCCGTCCCGCTCGAATGGTAGGCGCAGGCGAGCACCAGATCGATCCGGCAATTCTGCGCTTCGAGAAGCGCCAGCAGCCGGGCATTGACCGCGGCGAACTCCGGCCAGCCGAAATAGCCGCGGGCTATGCCTGACTGGTTGGAGACCACGATTGCCGGAAGGCCGGCGATGTTGGTCGCTCGGATCACCGGCAGCATCTGCGGCCGCAGCGCGATGTCAGCCGGATCGCTGGGATAGCCGCTATCGACATTGATGGTGCCGTCGCGGTCGAGGAACAGCGCCGGCGTGCCAGCTGGAAAAACCGGGCCACTGATCCGCTCGACCCACAGGCCCGGCGCTTCGAGCGGGTAATCGGACCTCACGACCGGGCCGATGTCAGCCATCACAGAGGCGCGCTTCGACCATTTCGCACAGATGATGATAGAGGCACAGATGCCCCTGCTGGATGATCGGCGTCGAGGTCGAGGGCACGTTGAGCAGGATATCGGAGAGCGGCTTGAGCTTGCCGCCGCTGTCGCCGGTCAGGCTGATCACCGTCATGTCCATCATGCGCGCCTGTTCGGCGGCGGCGAGGATGCTGGGCGAGTTGCCGCTGGTCGAGATGGCGAGCAGCACGGCGCCCGCGGCGCCATGCGCCTCGACCTGGCGTGAAAACACCGTGTCGAAGCCGTAATCATTGCCCCAGGCTGTCAGCACCGCCGCATTTGCTGGCAGCGCGATGACGTTGTAGGCCTTGCGCTCCCTCAGGAAGCGGCCGACCAGTTCGCCGGCGATGTGAATGGCGTCGCTGGCCGAGCCGCCATTGCCGCAGATCAGCAGCGCCTTGCCCTGCGAAAGCGCGGCGACGACGGCGGTAACCGCCCGCTCCATCTCGCCGGTGAGGTCGCGCTCGACCATCGCGGTGATCGCGGCCGCCGAGCGGACCAGATAATCGTTCAGTTCGGACATGAAAACCTCAGTTTGTGCTGCCGGCGCGCAACTTGCCGATGGTGCCGGTGGTGCTCTTGCCGGCGACGAGATCGACCAGCACGACGCGGCCGCCCGCCTTTTGCACGATTTCGGCGCCGACCACCTGATCGATCGTATAATCGGCGCCCTTGACCAGTATGTCGGGCTTCAGCGCCTCGATCAGCGCGAGCGGCGTGTCTTCCTCGAAGACGACGACGGCATCGACCGAGGCAAGCGCCGCCAGCACGCAGGCGCGATCATGCTCGTCGTTGACCGGGCGCCCCGGCCCTTTCAGCCGGCGCACCGAGGCATCGCTGTTGAGGCCGAGCACCAGCCGGTCGCACTGGCTGCGCGCCGCATGCAAAAGGCTGACATGGCCGGCATGAAGGATATCGAAGCAGCCATTGGTGAAACCGACGCTCAGGCCTTCGTCCTTCCACGTCGCCACCAGCCGTGCGGCGGCGGCGGCATCGAGGATTGCATCCTTGTGGGCAATCGGTCCATGCGAGCGAAACAGCGCCCCGGTGAGTTCCTCGACCGTCAGCCGTGCGGTGCCGCGCTTTCCCACCACCACGCCACCGGCCGCGTTGGCGATGGCCGCGGCAATGACGCGGTCGGCGCCCGCAGCCAGGGCCAACGCAAACGTAGCGATTACAGTGTCGCCGGCGCCGGAAACGTCGAACACCTCCCGCGCCTGCGTGGCAATGTGGCGGGCATCGTCGGCGTCGACGACGCTCATGCCTTTTTCGCTGCGCGTCGCGACGACGAACTCGAAGCCATGTGCCGAGATCAGCTCACGCGCCGCGGCGACGATCTCGTCATCGGCAAACACCGCGCGTCCGACCGCCTCGCCAAGTTCCTTGCGATTGGGGGTGATCGCCGTCGCCCCGGAGTAGCAAGCATAGTCGCGGCCCTTGGGATCGACCAGCACCGGCTTTCCCGCCTCGCGGCAGATCGAGATCAGCTCGCCGGCGACGCCGTCGAGCAACATGCCCTTGCCATAGTCGGACAGGATGACGATGTCGGCCTGCGCCAGCCCGGCGCGGAAAAGCCGGATCAGTGTCGCCCGCTCGGCGTCGCCCAGCGGCTTGATTTCCTCTTCGTCGAAGCGCAGCACCTGCTGGTTGAGCGCGCTGAAACGGCTTTTCGACGAGGTCATCCGGTTGGCGTCCTGCGCGAGACCGCCGGTGTCGACGCCAAGCCCGGCGAGCATGCGCATGAGATTGTCGCCGGCCGGATCGGCGCCGATCACCGAAACCGGTATCGCGGCAGCGCCGAGCGAGACGATGTTGGCGACGACATTGCCGGCGCCACCCATCGCCGAGGTTTCGCCACGCCCGCGCAGCACCGGAATGGGCGCTTCAGGCGAAATCCGCTCGATGACGCCGTTGACGAAACGGTCGAGGATGAAGTCGCCGACCACCAGCACGGTGACGTTGCCGAACCGCGAGATGGCGCGGTGAAGCGGTTCGGGAGAAGGCAGGGATTGCTCGCTCATGTCATCTTCGACGTGCAATGAGAGCCGGTCCCGATGCTGTGAAAACGCTGGACTGGCAGGGCTGGTCGTTCATGGCGAAGCCGATATACCGCAATTCGGCTCAGCGCAACGGCAGGCTCCGAACCGACCACAGCCAACGCCGGTTGGCGGATCAACTTTTTTGCAAAGCGACATGAACACCCAATCCGACCAGCACCGCGCCGCCCGCACGCCGCATCAGGCATTGCCCGCCGTTTGACGCCCACCCAACCGCCGGTTTGCGACCTGCTTTATCGACAGCCCGGCAAGCCTCCCCTATAAGGGCCGGAATCGGCACAAGATACCAGAGGCTTTCATGATCATCGTCACGGGCGGCGCCGGCATGATCGGCTCAAACATCGTCGCCGCGCTCAATGCCGAAGGGATCAGCGACATTCTCGTCGTCGACGACCTGACCGACGGCCACAAGATCGCCAATCTCGCCGACCTGCAGATCGCCGATTATCTCGACAAGGACGATTTCCTGCCGCGGATGGAGGCCGGCGACCTCGGCCGCATCGAGGCCGTTTTCCACCAGGGCGCCTGTTCGACCACCACCGAGTGGAACGGCAAGTTCATGATGGAGGTGAACTACGCCTATTCGAAGCGGCTGCTGCATGCCTGCCTGGCGCTGCGGCTGCCTTTCCTCTATGCCTCCTCGGCTTCCGTCTATGGCGGCGGCGCCGAGTTTCGCGAGGAGCCGCACTGCGAGCGCCCGCTCAATGTCTATGCCTATTCAAAGAAGCTGTTCGACGACTATGTCCGCCGCACCGTCTTCGAAACCGACCATTCGCCGGTGGCAGGCCTGCGTTACTTCAACGTCTATGGGCCACGCGAGGCGCACAAGGGCGCCATGGCCTCGGTCGCCTACCATCTGTTCAACCAGGTCGAGCAAGGCCACAACCCAAAGCTGTTCGGCGCCTATGACGGTTTCGGACCTGGCGAGCAGAGCCGCGACTTCATCCATGTCGGCGACGTTGCCGATATCAACCTATGGTTGTGGAAACGCGGATCGAGCGGCATCTTCAACTGCGGCACCGGCCGAGCCCAGCCGTTCCGCGCCATTGCCGAAACGGTGATCGGCGCGCTCGGCAAAGGCGAGATCGAGTTCATCGACTTCCCCGATCACCTGAAGGGCAGCTACCAGAGTTTTACGCAAGCTGATATGTCCCGGTTGCGCGCCGCCGGTTACAATGGTCAGTTTCGCACAGTGGAAACCGGCGTCAGAGACTATGTCGAATGGCTGAAAGCCCAACGATCCTCGTGATCGGCCCACGCTGGGTGGGCGACATGGTGATGGCGCAGTGCCTGTTCTCGGCGCTGGGAGAGCTTCACCCGAACGCGGCGATCGACGTGCTGGCGCCGGCATGGGCGGCGCCACTGGTCAAGCGGATGCCCGAAATACGCCGGCAGGTCGATCTGCCGCTGAAATCCGGAGCGCTGGAATTCCGCATGCGAAGGCGCTTCGGCCGCCTGCTGCGCGGCCACTACGACATCGCCTATGTCATGCCTGGAAGCTGGAAGTCGGCGCTGGTCCCGTTCTTTGCCCGCATTCCGCGCCGTGTCGGCTACCTCAAGGAAATGCGCTATGGGCTGCTGACCGATATCGTAGCCTTGCCCGACGATGTGAAACGGCGCACGGCGCAGGCCTATTTCGGCCTCGCGCAAGGCGGCACGTTCCGTGCCCCCAAGCTCGCCGTCGACACGAAAAACCAGGCGGCATTGCTGGGCCGCTTCGGGCTGGAGGCGAAAAAATTCGTCGCGCTGATGCCGGGCGCCGAGTTCGGGCCGGCCAAACGCTGGCCGAGCGAACGCTATGCCGGCCTCGCCCGCGACATGATGGCCAAAGGTTTTGCGGTCGCGCTGTTCGGGTCGAAGAACGACGCCGACGTAACGGCGGAAATCGCCACGCTTGCACCTGATGTTGTCGACCTCGCCGGCCAGACGCGGCTGGAGGACGCCATCGACCTGATCGCCGCAGCCAGGCTTGCGGTGTCGAACGACAGTGGACTGATGCATGTCGCCGCGGCGGTCGGCACGCCGATCGTGGCCGTCTACGGCTCGACCTCGCCGCACAATACGCCGCCGCTCGCCGAGCAGCGCGAACTGGTCTGGCTCGGCCTGTCCTGTTCGCCCTGCCACCGGAAAATCTGCCCGCTCGGCCATCTCAACTGCCTGAACACGCTCGAGGTGGCGCAGGTCGCGGCAGCGGCGGAACGGCTGCTGGAAATGCCGGCCGCCGCATGAGGGTGCTCATCGTCAAGACATCTTCGATGGGTGACGTCATCCACAGCTTTCCAGCCGTCGAGGATGCGCGCCGCAAGCTGCCGGACGTGTCGTTCGACTGGTGTGTGGAAGAGGCTTTTGCCGGCATCGTGGCGTTGCATCCGGCGATCGCAACCATCCACACCGTGGCAATCAGGCGCTGGCGCACAAGCCCGCTCGGCCGCGGCACATGGCACGAGGCAGCGGGATTGCGCCGCGCCTTGCGGGATCGCCGCTACGATCTCGTCATCGACGCGCAAGGATTGCTGAAGTCGGCCGTGGTGGCGAAACAGGCCGCGGCGCCGATCGCCGGCTTCGACCGGTCGAGCGCTCGCGAGCCTTCGGCGACCTTGTTCTACGACCGCCGCTATGCTGTGCCGCGCGATCTGCACGCCATCGAACGCACAAGGCGGCTGTTCGGGCTGGCACTCGGCTATGAACCGGATTTTTCCGGGCTCGAGTCCGGCATCGTGCCGCCGGCCGTCGCTTGGACTTTTGTCGGCGGAAAAACCGCCTTCCTGCTGCACGGCACCAGCCGCGAAGACAAGAAATGGCCGGTCGGCGACTGGATCGAGACGGCCCGGCTTCTCGTCGAAAGAGGAATGACGCCGGTCACCACCTGGTCGAACGACAGGGAAAAGACGGTTGCCGAGGCGATCGCCCAAGCCGTTCCACAGACCGTGCTGGTGCCGAAATCACCGCTTGCCGAGATCGCCGCGATCATCGGCCGGTCGGTGCTGATCATCGGCGCCGATACCGGCCTTACCCACCTCGCCAGCGCCTTCGGCCTGCCGACCGTCGCGGTGTTTGTGGCGACAGAACCCGGCCTGACCGGCCCGCGCGGGCCGTTCTCGTCAACGCTGCTGGCCACGCCCGGCAGTCGTGTCGCGCCTGAGGAGGTGATAGCGGAAGCAGAGAAGCTGCTGGCGCTCAAATCGCAAGCACCGACGTAGGGCCTTTTAAGAATTCGCTCTGGCGAGTCGAATAGCGTGGTTTTCGAGAACCGGAGCGGAGCGTACTTAAAGTACGTGAGCTTCGCGCATGACCCCGAAAATCGGAATCGATTTTCGGAAAGGATCATGCACAAATCAAAAGTCCTACAGCGTCCTTTGCGCGTCCAAAAGACGCGCGGCGCTGTAGGAAGCGCAGAAAACCGCGCTAGTCGGCCGCCAGAGTAGAATTATCAAAAGGTCCTAAATGAACTGCACCTGGACGATCTCGTAGCCCCGCGCGCCGCCTGGCGCGTTGACCTCGATGGCATCGCCGACTTCCTTGCCGATCAGCGCCCGCGCGATCGGCGAGGAGATCGAGATGCGGCCGGACTTCACGTCCGCCTCCTGGTCGCCGACGATCTGGTAGGTCTTCTTCTCTTCCGTGTCCTCGTCGACCAGCACCACGGTCGCGCCGAACTTGACCTTTTCGCCGCTGAGCTTGGTGATGTCGATCACTTCGGCGCGGGCGATAAAATCCTCGAGCTCGTTGACGCGGCCCTCATTGAGACTCTGCGCCTCTTTCGCCGCGTGGTATTCCGCGTTTTCAGAGAGATCGCCGTGCGAGCGCGCTTCGGAGATTGCTTCGATGATGCGCGGCCGCTCTTCCTGCTGGCGCCAGCGCAGTTCTTCCTTCAATGACGCGAACCCCTCGCCTGTCATCGGGACCTTGTTCATAATGCCTGACCTTTCCTGCGGCCGCCCCCGCATTCCGGGAGCGACCTTGTCGATGGGTACAAAAAGAAAACGGTCCGGCAGCCTCGGGCTAACGGAACCGTGTCACCGCAATTTCCTCCAATATAGCAATCTTCGCGGGTTTTTCACGCCAAAAAATCGGTTTTGAAAAATTCGCCCGCCATTCGCGGAAATGCTGTCATGGCAGCCCGGCTGGCCGAGCGAGCGGCAATAAAAACCGGCTGCGATTGCTCACAGCCGGTGGTGAGGAAAAGTTCGGGCTTCTATTCAGCTCTTCATGAAACGGTCTATCTGCTCGGACAGCATGCCGTATTCACGAGATCCCTTGCCGATGCGTTTCTCGATCTCGCGGAGCTGTTCCCGGGCGCCGGCGAGATCGCCGATCTGCAGGTGCGCCTCGCCGAGATATTCGCGTACCAGCGTGTAATCAGGATCGATGCGCAGCGCTTCCTCATAATAGCCGAGACCGACGGTGACGCGTCCGGAATGGCGGTGAGAGTAGCCGAGGTAGTTGAGGATGCGAGGGTCTTTCTTGTCCGCAGCCAGGCTGAGCACGGCGATCGCCTCGTCATAGCGTCCTGCCATCGCCAGCGCGCGGCCGGCCTCATAGATGTTGTCGTCGTCCAGCATGCCGTGCTTGGGCGCGACGCACTTCTTCAGCTTCTTGTCCCAGACCTTGCCTTTCTTGCACTGTGTCGTCTGGCTGCCATCGCCACCGCCTCCACCTTCACCGGCCGAAAACGCCGGAACAGCAAACAGCGGCAGGGCGGCAACCGCCAGAACCTGGATCAGCAATCGTCTGCGCATTGAACTCTCCCTGAAGCATGACAATGCAAGACTAACGCCGGGCAAAAGCGGTTTCATCCCGGAAAAAAGCCACGGCCAGTGAAAGCCTTTTCAACGGCCCGCGCCAGTCGGAAAATGGAAGCGCCGAACAAAACGTGACGAGCGCTGCAAATCCGCTATCATCCAGCAAACGCCAACGGAGTATGCGGAGACGGCAAGTGCAGCGGCGCCTTGAAAAAGAATGGGAGCTTTCGATCGGTCCCGACACGGTGCGCCTGTTCATCCTCAAGGCGAAGGCGTTGAGCGCCGCCGTCAACGAAGACTATGCCGATGGCGCCGAGCACGAGGTAGAACTCGATAGCGAGGCGCATGACAACCATCACCATGACGGTCTCGTCGAGGAGCGTTCCGAGGACCTCACCGAAGAAGAGCTGCGCGAACTGATCAACGATCTCAATGTCGACGAGGCGGCCGAACTCGTCGCCCTCGCCTGGGTTGGACGCGGCGACTATGACGCCTCGGAATGGGCGGACGCGCTGACGGCCGCGCGCGAGCGCGCCAACAAGCGCACGGCGAAATATCTGCTCGGCATGCCGCTGTTGGCCGACTGGCTGGAGGAAGGGCTGGAAGCGATCGGTGCGTAACACCGCGGTCACTGTTTGTGATCGGCCAATGCCCTCGTTCAGGCAACTTCCGCATTCCCCCGCCGTTAAGGGCGAATGGCGGTGGTGATCTCTCCTACATCGATCAGAATGGCCGGATTGATCAGATTGGCGCTGCCTTTGGCGGCGGCGATGCTGTCCGCAGGAGCGGCCCTGGCCCAAGCTCCGGAACTGCCCGATAAGGTGCCCGTCCCGGAGCTCAATCAGTCGCAATCAGCGCAAGAAGCCGCGCCTGCCGACGTGCCGATCCCCGAGCCGCGCCCTGGGGATGCGCCAAAGCCTGATCAACCGGCGACCGACAAAATGGACCAGCAGAAGTCGGACCAGCATCAGCAAGCCCGGCCGCAGCCGCCGGCAGTCGCTCCGACGCCGACCGAAAACCCCGCCGAGGCAAAACCACCGGCCGCCGCGCCAAAACCACCGGATAAGCCGGCGCAGGCGCCGGAGAGAAAAATTCCTCCCGACCCGCGCTCGGCCGCTATGCCGCAGGAGAAAATGCCGGACGAGGAACTGGCCTGCCGCAGGCGGCTGAAGTCGATGGGCGTCGACTTCGAGGAACGCAAAGCCGAGCACGATGCGGCGGTCGGCTGCTCTGTCCCCTATCCGATCGCACTGAAGACGCTGGGCAAGTCATTGGATATCAACCCCGAATCCGAGTTGAACTGCCGGATGGCCGAGGCCGCCGCGCGCTTCGCCGCCGATATCGTCCAGCCGGCGGCCAAGGCCGAGCTCGGCGCCGAACTCAAGTCGGTCGGCCAGGCATCCGCCTTCGTCTGCCGCCACCGCAATGGCGGCGGGAAATTGTCGGAGCACGCCTTCGGCAACGCGCTCGACATCGCCAGCTTCACGCTTTCGGACGGCAGGAGGATCGACATCCGCCCGGCGCCGCCGGAAAAGGAGGCGAAATTCCTGAACGCAATACGCAAGGCAGCCTGCGGACCGTTCAAGACCGTGCTTGGCCCGGGCAGCGATGCCGATCATTCGCTGCATCTCCATCTCGATCTTGCACCGCGCCGCAACGGCGGCACCTTCTGCCAGTGATATGGTTGCGGACCGACGCGCCGCAATTTGGCCGCAGCCGTAAACGCAGCCGCTGATTTTTCCTTTACTGTTGGCGGGTAAGCTCCGTTTCATCTGATCATGACCCCGAAAAGTGGGATCCGGTTTTCGGAGAAAGATCATGATCAAACGATGACATGGAGCCTGATCGGCTCGGGGACCGGGAACCTGCCAATGGCCGGGGTATTTCGCGCCGCGTCTGTAGCCGTGCGGCAAGTGAGACGCGCGCGCATGATTGCCGGCGGGCTTGCCATCGCAGCGGTCTCGGCCTGCACCACCGGCAGCGTGCTTTCCCTGGAACCGGCCGTCGATGTCGGCAGCCAGACATCAGCTGTCCCAGAATACGCTGGCCAGAAATACGCTGGAATGCAGCGCCTCGTCCCGTCCAACCCCTACATGACCGCCGCCTATCCGCGCATGGACGAGCCGATGGCGCCGACCGAACAGATGCCGGCCAGCGAGGTCGAGTGCCGCAGGGATTTGAAGCGCCTGGGCGTCGTCTACAGCGACCTTGCGCCGATCCGCGAAGGCCAGTGCGGCATCGACTACCCGGTCAAGATCTCGGCCATCGGCCGCATCGGAATGAAGCCGGCCGCGACGCTGACCTGCGACATGGCCGCCACCTTCGCCGGCTGGGCCAGGAATGAACTGGTCCCGTCCGCCCGCTGGCGTTATTTCTCCGGCGTCAGGACCATTCGCCAGGGCTCGAGCTATTCCTGCCGCAGGATCGCCGGCGAAGGCACGCTGTCGGAGCACGGCAAGGGCAACGCGCTCGACGTCATGAGCATCGAGCTTAGCAATGGCAAGCAGATCGACGTGCGCAAGCCCGGCCTGTTCGCCTTCCGCACCCGCGGCTTCCTCAACACTGTGCGCGCCGACGGCTGCCAGTATTTCACCACCGTGCTCGGTCCCGGCTACAATTACGACCACCGCAACCATTTCCATTTCGACATCAAGAACCGCAAGAACGGCTACCGCGCCTGCCGCTGAGCCCGAGCGCGTGCCCACTGCCCAAGGTGTGCGCCGCCGCGTAGAATGACGTCACATAAGGTGATGTCATATCACCACGGTGGTGTCGCATGAGCCGACGAAGCCTTCGACGACGCGCAACGATCTGGCTGGTGGCGTTCTGTGCCGGCTATCTCGTGCTCGCCTATTTCGCCGCGCCGGAATTCTGGACCCTGCGCGACCGCAATTTCCGCACGCAGCGCTTCGAGATGGTGACGCACACGCCGCAAGGCATCGCGGGCGATCCGATCAATGTCGGCCTCGTCGGCACCAAAAAAGAGCTGGTCCATGCCTTCGCCGTCGCCGGATGGGACACCGCCGACGCTCTCACGCTGGAGACGGCGATCGAGATCGGCGAAAGCGTGCTGTTCGATCGGCCCTATCCCGACGCGCCGGTCAGCCGGCTGTTGTTCGAAGGCCGTGCACAGGATCTGGCCTTCGAGAAGCCGGTCGGCGACAGTGCCGACCGGCGCCATCACGTCCGCTTCTGGCAGACCGATGCGACGGGAGACGATGGCCGGCCGCTCTGGCTGGGTGCGGCAAGCTACGATCGCGGCGTCGGCCTCAGCCACGACACCGGCCAGATCACCCACCATATCGGTCCCGACATCGACGCCGAGCGCGACTTCCTGATCCGCGACCTGTCTGCCGCTGGCATGCTGATCTCGACCAGCGAGATATCGGGCATCGGTGCGACAAAGACCGGGCGCAATGGCGGCGGCGATCCCTATTTCACCGATGGCAAGGCGGTGGTTGGCCTGCTGCGGCAGCTGCCGTAGGCACAAGACGAAGAGACGGTCCTGTCGGACTGTCTCCTCGAAGACGTCGTCATGCACGCCATCTGGCCGGTGACGCGCAGCCTGACGCCAAAAGTCCGTGTCGTCGTCGACGCCCTGATCGAGCATTTTTCGTCGCCGCCATGGGATGCCGCATGAGATGGTGCGCCCGCCGGCATGAAAAATGACGGCCGTCTATTTTCGAAGACCGCGCCGCAATGCTATTGACCGCGCATGCTTTACGCTGAAATCGCTATCGTGGTCGTCCTCATCTGCGTGAACGGCCTTTTGGCAATGTCCGAGCTTGCCATCGTCTCGTCACGGCCGGCCCGCCTCAAGGCGATGATCGACCGCAACGTCACCGGCGCCGGACGCGCCTTGGCGCTCGGCTCCAATCCAGGCAAATTCCTGTCGTCGGTGCAGATCGGCATCACCCTGGTCGGTGTTTTGTCCGGCGCCTTTTCCGGCGCCACGCTCGGCGAGCGGCTGTCCGTGTTCCTGGCATCGACCGGCCTCCGCGAAAGCCTTGCCGACCCGATCGGCGTCGGCATCGTCGTCGCCCTCATCACCTACTTCTCGCTGATCATCGGCGAACTGGTACCCAAGCAGATCGCGCTGCGCGATCCCGAACGCGTCGCCGCCAGGGTTGCTCCGGCGATGACCATCCTCGCCACCGTTTCGGCGCCGCTGGTCTTCCTGCTCGACATTTCCGGCCGCGCCATGCTGTGGCTGCTTGGCCAGCGCGGTGAAAGCGAGGAGAAGGTCACCGACGAGGAGATCAAGATGCTGGTCGCCGAGGCCGAGCATCACGGCACCATCGAATCCGACGAGCGGCGCATGATCGCCGGCGTCATGCGGCTCGGCGACCGCGCCGTCCGCGCGGTGATGACGCCGCGCACCGAGGTCGACTGGATCAACCTGCAGTCCGACGACGCGGCGACCCGCAAACTCCTGATGGAGACCCAGCATTCGCGCCTGCCGGCCGGCGATGGCAGCGTCGACGCCATGATCGGCGTCGTCCAGACCCGCGACGTGCTGGCCGCGATGCTCGGCGGTCGCGCGCTCGACCCGCGCCGGCATGTGCGCACCGCTCCCATCGTCCATGACCAGGCCGACGCGCTGGATGTCCTTTCGACGCTGAAGGAATCCAACGTGCCGATGGCGCTGGTCCATGACGAATACGGCCATTTCGAAGGCATCGTTACCCCGGCTGACATACTGGAAGCCATCACCGGCGTGTTCCGAGCGGACCTCGATGCCGGCGACGAGGAAAACGCCGTCAAGCGCGACGACGGCTCATGGCTGCTCGCCGGCTACATGCAGGCCGACGAGATGGCGGACGTTCTCGGCATCGACCTGCCCGAGAACCGCGACTACGAGACTGTCGCCGGTTATGTGCTGGCGCACCTGCACCATCTGCCGACGACCGGCGAATGCGTCGATGCGCAGGGCTGGCGCTTCGAGGTCGTCGACCTCGACGGCCGCCGCATCGACAAGCTCATCGCCACCCGCCTGCCCGGCGGCCATCGCGAAATCGTGCGGTAGCAGGCTGCAAGACAATAGCTTCAGGTTTGCGCTGCCCCTCATCCGCCTGCCGGCACCTTCTCCCCGTATAGTGACGGGGAGAAGGGAAGCTGGCCGCAACTTCGGCACCCTTCTGCAACGCTGGAGAGTGGCGAAATCCTCTGCGAAGGCGTCTTTCTCCCCGTCACTATACGGGGAGAAATGCCCGGCAGGGCAATGAGGGGCAGCGCAAACGTGGCAAGTCGGTCCTGGATCGCGAGCGGTTGCTCAAGGCCGCTGCGTTCGCTCAATAAAGTCGGTCATCAACGCGGCTGCCGCCTCGGCGTGGGTTTCGAGCAGGAAGTGGCCGCCGTCGAAGATGTGCGCTTCCATGCGTGGCAGGTCTTGCATCCACGACAGTGTTTCGGCGATGTCGAAGAACGGGTCGTGGCGGCCCCACAGCATGAGCGCCGGCGGTTGCCGCTTTTCGATATAGTCGGCGATGAGACTGAAGCGCGCGGCATGGTTGGCGTAGTCGGCGAGGAGCGCGCGTTGTGTTTCCATGCCGCCAGGCTGATTCATCACCCTCCAGTCCTCGATCCAGGGCTCGCCTTTGATCCGGGCGGCGACATCCTCCGGCAAGCCGCCCAAATATTGCTCGCGGGTGCCTTCCAAAGTCAAAAACGCGGAAGCCTCCCTTTCGTTCTCTTCGGTGGGGTTTGACCAGAATTCGAATGTGGCTTGCCATTGCGGTCCGAACCCTGTGCGGTGTGCGTTGGCGCTCTGAATGATGAGGCCGCAGACGAGGTCGGGGGATTGCATGGCGACCTGGAGACCAACAGGCGCGCCCCAATCGTGCAGGTAGATGAAGCGCCGATCGATCGCGAGATGAGTTAGGAGCTCTTGGATTGCGCCGCTGAACGCTTCGAATGACGACGCGGGCAACGGCGCCGATTGGCCGTAGCCAGGCAAGTCGGGGGCGATGACGAAGGCGACCCGCGCAAGGCCGGGAATGATGCCCTGGAAGGTGCGCGACGAGCTCGGGAAGCCGTGCAGGAGCAGCAGCGCGGGATTGGACGCATCTCCCGCGGTGATGAAAGAAAGCTCGGTCCCGCCGGACAGGCGCAGCCGCTGTTGCGTGGGGGATGTCATGCCTGCACTCCTCGCACTGGTCCGGGATGGGCTCGATCAGGGTGCATCTCCTGTGTTCGCTTGATGAACTCGATTATCAGGGAGAGTGCTGGTTCGGCGTGCGTCTCGAGCAGGAAATGCCCGCCGTCAAAAACATGCGCTTCTATACGCGGCAGATCCTGCATCCAGGACAGCGTTTCGGCGATATCGAAATAGGGGTCGTGACGGCCCCAAAGCATGAGCGCCGGCGGTTGCCATCTCTTCAAATAGGCGGCGATCGTATCGAAACGCCCGGCATGGCTTTTGTAGTCGCCGATAAGCGCGCGGTGGGTCTCCATGCGGCCGGGAAGGTTCATCACCCTCCAGTCCTCGACCCAGGGGTCGCCCCTGATCGTGGCAGCGACATCCTCTGGCAGGCCGCCGGTATATTGCTCGCGCGTGAACTCAAAGGTCAGGTCGGGGGTCGCGGCAGCTTCGTTCTCCTTTGTCGGTTCTGACCAGAATTTCAACACGGCGTCCCAGACAGGACCGAAGCCGGTTCGATGCGCGTTTGCGTTCTGGATGATGAGACCCGAAACCAGCTCGGGCGCTTGCGTGGCGATCTGCAGACCCACGGCGGCGCCCCAATCATGAATGTGGATGAAGCGGCGCCCGATCGCGAGGTGGGTCAGCAATTCGGAAATCGCCTCGCTGATCGCGGCGAAGGAGGGGGTCGGCGGGACGTCGGACTGGCCATGGCCCGGGAGGTCGGGCGCGATCACATAGGCTGCGTCCGCCAATCCGGGAATCACATCGCGGAATGCATTTGCGGAGCTGGGAAACCCATGCAGGAGGAGCAAAGCGGGGTTGGATGGATCGCCCGCAGTGACGTAGGCAAGCTCGGTTCCACCGGAGAGACGCATTTGGCGTGAGGCAGGCAGTCTCATGTTCAGGATTCCCTTTTTGCCGTCCGGAATAGAGTTAAGTCCAAACGAGAGGCGCGAGTTCCGCACGTCGCCGACAGCGTTGGTCGGCGAGACGCGGGGGGTATTGCGGCCGAAAACGTTCCCTGCAAGTGGCTGGAAGCCCGTGATCCGTTTCGGCCGTCGCTACTCGGCCGAGGATCAGCGGCCGGCTGGTGTTGCGACAACGCGCTCTATCGCCGTCGCCAGGAAGGTCGTGCCGCGCCGGTGCTCGCTGCTGTCCTGGCGCATGAACAGGCCATTGGCGATTCCCTCATACATACCGAGCAATGCATCTGCCACCTCGCCCGGCACGCCTTCCTCGGCAAGCAGCGCGGCACGCTCCTCCGGCGCAACAAGCACAGGCGTCACCGGCCGGCCGAGAACGTCCGCGAAGGCCGATGCCACGTCGCCGGCGCTCCAGTCTTCCGGTCCGCCCAGCTCCACGACCCGCTTTCCGGTCCACTCCTCGCACAGCACGGTCGCTGCCGCGCGCCCGACATCGATCGTGCTCACCATCGGGATTTTCTGCGACGGCTCGATAAAGGTCGGCAGTATGCTTTGCGACAGGACCGGTTGCGCCACCTCGCTCCAGGTTTCGACAAAATACCCCGACCGCAGGAAGGCGGTGGCCGGCGCCACACCGTCGAGCAGCGCCTCGAAGCGGTTGAGGGTGGCGATGACGCCGGTGCCGGAGGCATGCTGCGCGCCGATGGACGACAGGACGACGGCCTTTGGCAGACCCGCACGCCGTGCCGCATCGGCAAGCGCGGCGCCGATTTCTTCCGTGCGCTGATAGGGATCACCGCTCACCGGCGGCGGGTTGAGCAGGAACGCGGCCCGCGCGCCGGTCAGGGCAGCGGCCATGGCGCCGACGTCCTCCATGCTTGCGACGGCTACCTCCGCGCCGAGGGCTGTCCATTTTTCGCCCCGTTCCTTGCGACGCAGGACGACCCGCACGGCTTCGCCGCCTGCGATCAGGGCGCGCGCGACCTCGCCGCCGGCCCGTCCGTTTGCTCCAAGCACGACATACATCACTTCTTCTCCTTCTGCTCGCCTGACCTTCATCCGGCCTGACCTTCATCTCGATTGACCTTCATCTCGCTTGACGGGGGAACGATAGGCGCAGGCATTTCATGCGTCCAATGCATGGCGTATATAGTCGTCATGCGCGAAGTGGATTTACGCCGGATCGACCTGAACCTGCTGGTGGCGCTCGAAGCGCTGCTGGACGAGAAGAACGTCACCCGTGCCGCAAGCCGGCTCGGCATGAGCCAGCCCGCCGCGAGCCGAGCGCTCGGCCGATTGCGCGCGCTGTTTTCGGATGCGCTGCTGGTCGATGGACCGGGCGGCTACGTCCTCAGCGCCCGTGCGGAAGAGGTGCGCCCGGTGCTGCGCGGCATCTTGGCGGGTGTGCGAGAGATGGTCGAGGCCAACGCGTTCGATCCCGCCACCGCCACCGGCCGGATCCGGCTGCTGATGCCCGATCTCCAGGCCGCCGTGCTGGCGCCGCATCTGCTCGCCCGCCTTGGACGCGAGGCGCCGTCCCTCGATCTCGATATCGTCGCGCCGGGCACGGACGCAGTCGAAGCGCTGGAGCAGGGTATCGCGGATGCGATGGTGGCGCTGGTCGACGAAGCCCCGGCCGGCATCCGTCGGCGCGGCCTCTATGACGAGACGCTCGTGACGCTGATGCGCGCGGAGCACCCGGCGCTCGCCCGAAAGCTGACGCTCGAGCGTTTCCTGGCGCTTGAGCATATCGTGGTGAGCGTCACCGGCGTCGGGCCTGCGCCTGTCGACGAGGTGCTTGCCCGCATCGGGCGAACGCGGCGGGTGAAGCTGCGCGTGCCGAACTTCTTCGCGGCGCTCGAGATCGCCGCCCGGTCCGACCTCATCATGACCCTGCCTTCGAGCCTGGCGCGAGCGGCCGCCAACATGAAGCGCTTCGTATCGTTGCCGCCGCCCCTCGATCTTGGCAGCTTCACGATGAGCCTTGTCTGGCACGCGCGCCAGCAGGACGCGCCCAGGCACATATGGTTGAGACGTGCCATTGTCGCGGCGGCGGCGGACATGTCGTCGGCGATCGACGTTGGAAACTGAGGCCGCAAGGCGGCTCTCTGGAGCACAACGCCTCGAGCCGACCCGCGTTCAGGAAAGATGCTCTAGAAGGATCTCAACCGAAGCCCAGGTTCGGCGCTTGCGTTTCCGCCTGCTCGGGTGCCTTTAGTCACGGTCGGCCCCCTCCGCCTGCCAGAGCTGGATCGGGTTGCCCTCCGGATCTGCAAGCCGGGCGAACCAACCATTAGGGTAATGTTCGGTGTCGACCTCAACCGCAATTCCGGCTGCCGTGAGCTGTGCGACCATGGCCTGGAGGTCGCGCACGCGGAAATTGATCATCCACGGCTGGTCGGCGCGACCGAAATAGTCACTATCCGCAGCAAACGGTGCGAAGACGGTTGCGCCCTGCTGTTGCTCCCACGAGCGTTGATCGTAGCTTTCTGGCGGCAGCGCCACGCCGAGATGGTCGGCATACCATCAAGCGAGCGCATCGGGCTCCTTCGCTCTGAAGAAGAAGCCACCGATGCCGAGCACCTTTTCCATTGTATCTCCTTACCGACGCGATCGCGGTGATGACCGGCCCAATCCATATACGCGATGTCAGGCGCTGCAGGGCTTCTTGGTTCAAAACGACTGACAATGCCGCTCTTTGGAGTCCTGAAGGCGCCTCTCTGCACTGTGCAACCGCTCGTGTTTGTTGGCGAACCATTCTGGAGGTCGCGGTGCGGACCAAGCAGACATCAGCTCGGCGCGGAATTTAGCTGTCTCCAGTGATGATTTGACCCACGTTCGACTGTAGCGGAGATGACCGCCATTGGAAGGTCAGCAATCACACCAATGGCAGGAAGATGTCGGTGATGGCTTCGTGCTCGGCAACCATCGGAACAAAACTCACCCGCTGACAGTAGAGGGGAAAATCCCGAAGGGCCTCACCGTTTGCCGGCAACCAGTCGCGATACAGGAATTCGATCGCCGGCTCGACATTTTCTGCGCCGATTGCGCGAATCACGGCACATCGTCCGGCCGGAAGAACACCGGCTTCCACGCCCTGGTCGTTCATCTCGATTTTCCGATCGGTCGCTGCACAGATGTCGAGGCGAAATTCGTCCGGCGGCGTTATGTCGGAATCCGAATGAAACACATTGTAGGTTGCACTGGACGCCGCGCTCAAACCTGCAGCCCTTCGCCAGGCGATGAATTTCTGGATAGTCTCGGCGACCAGGGCCGGATTGCCTCGGTGCTGCAGGACGGCGACGGGTGTTTCCGGCACGTCGATGATGTTGACGTCAGCCAATGAATACGCCGTTTTCATGAGCTTGCTCCTCGCGTTGGTCAATGGCCACAGGCTGGCAAACCACACCTCCAGTCGGGCGTGTCCCGAAATGCGGAAGGCAATTGCCCAAAGCTTTTCCGAAACGCGCGGGCGAAGGCGTCGGGCGCATCGACGTCCAGCGCGGTTTCGGTCACGCTCGCCTCGTCCTTGAAGGCAAGCACCTGTCCCGCCCGTTTCATGCGAACGAGTTGGACGTAGCGATGCACTGATATGCCGAAATATCCTCTGAATTGGCGGTGGAAATGGTACTTGGACAAGGCCGCAACGGCACTAAGCGTGTCCAGGCCAAGATCATCCTCAAGATGCCGGTCGATGTAGCTCAACACCCGTTTCATGCGCGCGTGGTAGGGATCTTGCCGCGTCGTCATCATGCTCTCCTGTGTGAGAGCAATCTGCCAGCTTGCGAGACAGCGCGCTCGACTGTTCTTGCTGAACACCCCTGTTCACTTCGATGCGAAGCCGTTGGCGGTGGAGCACTGCTAACCGGGTTCAGACCGGCAGGCGGAACTGTTTGCGCAAGCTCTTGTCGAACATCTCTGCGGGGGCAAAGCGGCGCAGAATGCTGACCTGGCGCGCTGCCTTGCCGGCGGTATAGCGACGCCGCGGGCGGACATCGGTCGCCGCCTTGACCACCACATCCGCCACCACTTCCGGCGGATCGGCTTTCGGCATCACATCGCCCAGCAGCGCCTTGAGCCCGGCGCGCGCCCGATCGTATTCTTTCAACACCGAATCCGGCTCGATCCCGTTCTGGTCGAAGACGGTACGCACGAATGCCGGCTCGATGACCGAGACGCGAATATCGAAAGCACGAACCTCGTGATCGAGCGATTCCGAATAGCCTTCAAGCGCGTGCTTTACCGCAGAGTAATGAGCTGAGTATGGCGCCGGCACCAATCCCAGAATCGAGCCGATATTGATGATGCGCCCTTCGCCGCGCCGCCGCATCGACGGCAACACCGCATTGATCATGCGAATGACGCCGAACAGATTGACGTCGAACAGCGCCTGCACCTGTGCGACGGAGGATTCCTCGGCACCGCCAAGCAGACCGACGCCGGCATTGTTGACCAGAAGGTCGATCCGCCCGGTCTGCGCCAGCACGGTTGAAACGAGGGCGCTGACAGAAGCGCCATCGGTCACGTCGCAAACCAGCATGGTCACCCCGTCCGGGCCGTTGCCGACGGAGCGGCGACTTGTCCCGAAGACGGTGAATCCTGCCCGCGCAAGCGCCTCGGCGCTGGCGAGGCCGATGCCCGAGGAGGCTCCGGTCACAACAGCGGTTTTTTCGGAATTCGCATTCATTTCGTGCTCCAAATCGTGAGGGCCAGACTTCTCTCGCCGGTTGAATTATGATCATAATAACATATTACGATCATAATGCAATACCAGAAGGGGAAAGGCAGTCACGTGCTACGAAAAGGGCTGAAAGAACGCGTCACGCGGCCGGATCATGGGAGTTGCTGACCCATCCTGCATCAGGGGAAGTGAGGGGGAACGATCAACGCTTGTCCGCCGGCTGGCCGCTGGTCGTCGAAGGGATGCGGGCGATGACCTTGATCTCGAAATCGAAGCCGGCAAGCCAATTGACGCCCACTGCCGTCCAGTTCGGATAGGGAGGTCCGCCGATCTCCTCCGCCCGGACGGCCAGCACCGTTTCGATCTGTTGGTCCGGGTTGGTGTGGAAGGTGGTGACGTCGACAACGTCGTCGAAGCTGCACCCGGCGGCGGCCAGGACCGCGCGCAGATTGGCAAAAGCCCGCCGAACCTGATCCTCGAATGCGGGCTCGGGCGAGCCGTCCTCACGGCTGCCGACCTGCCCCGAGACGAAGAGAAGATCGCCGGAGCGAATGGCCGCGGAATATCGATGAATATCGTATAACGCGTGGCGTTTGGCCGGATAGATGGCGTCACGTGCAGGCATTTCGTGTTCCTTTCTGTCTTGAAAACGGCAGCGCGCCGGAGGCGCCGAGTTGATACAGGCAGGAGATAGGGCAATCGCATTACGCGCATAAGCCGTTGAAATCGGCATGAGGTGATGCAAAATTACCATCAATGCCCCGCCTGTCCCTCAACGATCTCACCGCCTTCGTGGCCGTTGCCACGCACCGCAGCTTCCGCCGCGCAGCGGACGAGATCGGCACGGCACCTTCCACATTGAGCCACGCCATGCGTGCGCTCGAGGAGCGCATGGGCGTGCGCCTTCTCAACCGCACCACACGCAGCGTCTCGCCGACGGAAGCCGGTTTCCAGTTGCTCGGCCGCCTTCAGCCGGCACTCGCCTCGCTGGACGAGGCGCTCGACAGCGTCGCCGGGTTCAGGGGCAATGTCGCGGGCACCGTCCGCATCAACGCCCCGCGACTGGTGGCCGGGCTTCTCGTTCGCGGGGTTCTTCCGCGGATGGCGGAGCGCCTTCCGGACGTGATCGTGGACATCGTCGTCGAGGGGCGGCTGATCGACATCGTGTCCAGCGGCTTCGACGCCGGCGTGCGCCTCCTCGGATCGGTCCCCAAGGACATGATCGCCGTGCCGCTTGCACGCCGGTTGAGGTTCATCTGTGTCGCGTCGCCCGCCTACCTCGATCGCTTCGGCGACCCGGGAACCCCCGAGGAATTGCAACGCCACCATTGCATCGGCCACCGCATGCCCAGCGGCAAGCTTTACCGATGGGAGTTCGAACGCGCCGGCCAGGAACTCGTGATCGAGGCAAACGGCCCCGTCGTCCTCGACGACGAAGAACTGATGGTCGAAGCCGCAATTGAGGATCTGGGAGTCGCCTACGTGGCCGATTGGGCCGCCGAAGCGGCCTTGTCCGACGGCCGGCTGCGCAAGGTCCTGACCGCGTGGATGCCCGCTGCGGAAGAAGTTGCGGTTTACTACCCCGGACATCGAGCCGTACCGCCCGCACTGCGGGCCTTTCTCGATGTCGTCAAAGACCTGCGGAAGAAAGAACCTTAGCGACGAGCAGCCGCGCCATGACCGGTCGTTGGGCCGGGGGAGTGCTCAGCGTTGCTATTGCGCCAACGCATCACTGTTCTGCCTCAGTGCGGACGAATCCTGCATTGGGCCGATGACCAGTTCGATCGGTCGGGCTGAAGCAGGCGATGACGCAAGTGGGGCCGAGGGCGGACCGGCAGCTTGTAGTTTGATATGTAGGTGAGCAGACATACAGCTCGGCGCAGGAATCCCCCATCTTTTGCTATCAGATAGCCGACATTCGCGACAACCTGCGCTGATGTTCCGTTGCGGACTTCCCATATCGCACGAAAGAGCCGGACATTGATTGGAACTCTATCGTCGAGCAGATCAGCCACACGACGTAGTCTGCCAAACACCGACATTGCGCCGTCGCCTCGGTATGGGAACGCGCGAGCCGAGAAAATTCGGTAGTCGCGCAGCCGCCATCATGCAGACCTATTAGATTTAGGACCTAGAGGATCGATCCGTAGCATATTCTGCCCACCAAGAGATAACGGGATGGATAAAGTATGCAAAGGTTCGAGGCAAAGGAATGCATATGGACGATCCGCTTAGATCCATGAATCGGCCCGGTCTTGGACGTGCAACGATGGGCTACCAGCCGGCCGAGAATGATTTGTTGAGCGAGGTGCTGCGCGACCTGCGCCTTGCCCATGCGAGATATGGCCGCAGCGAATTAACGGCGCCCTGGGGCATCGCTGTGCCGTTCAGGGAGGGCGTACGATTTCATGCGATGCTCGAGGGTCAGTGCTGGATACAAGCCAAGAGCTTGCCACCGCTGCTGCTGGAATGTGGCGATGTGCTTCTTCTTCCCCACGGAACAGAGCACACCATGTCCGACCGGCCCAAAGGGAGAGCCTTGCCACTGGACGATATCAAACCGGCGTTGATCGGGAATGGAACCTACGAATTGAAGTCTGGCGGCGGCGGTCCGCGATCGCTGATCGCATGCTGTACGATCGGCTTTGAGGGGCCGACGGCAAATCCGCTCCTGGAACTGCTGCCTCCGGTGATGCATATCCGCTATGCAGAGCACAGCGATACTGTCCTGCCAAACCTCCTTTCTATGATGGCGCGGGAGGCTGATGGGCAAAGAATCGGATCGGCAACGGTAATGGCGCGCCTTGCTGATATTGTCATGACGCAAGTAATCAGATCCTGGGTCGAGACGTGTTCCGACAATCTGACTGGTTGGCTGGCGGCCGTGCGGGATCCGCAAATCGGGTCTGCGCTTGCAAGAATCCATCGCTCCCCCGGCGAAGACTGGCCAGTCGATCGCCTGGCTGCATTGTCTGGGCTGTCGCGATCGAGGTTTTCGCAGCGATTCAAGGGTCTGTTGTCGGTATCTCCCGCCCGCTATCTCCTGCAATGGAGGCTTAGGCTGGCCGAATCCTGGTTGCGGAACGGATATATGTCGCTGTCACAGGTCGCGTCTGAGTTGGGATATGAGTCCGATGCATCCTTCAGCAGGGCATTCAAACGCTTCATAGGCGTCTCGCCAGGCGCGGTCCGAGATTCCGGGCGCGGGTGAGCAAAACAGAGACGGGATCGGTCCTGCATATCGCCTGATGCGATCCACGGCTAATGTAATCAGTGCGACAAACGGTCAGACATTCAAGCGTTTCTGCCATAGCGGCGCCGCGCCAGGATCTGCAAATTCTCAAATGCCGTAACCACTTCGACCGATTCGCGAGTCAAAGCAGCGACTGCATCGCGGCGGATTATCGAAGGAGCAATAGCCGGGATTTCGCATGCGCCATGAACGCATGACAATACCTCCTAGGCCGCTACCAGAAGGAGACTCATATGGCGTTGGTGTTGCCTGATCTTCCCCCACCAGCCACTGGCGAACACACGCCCTATTGCATTATCGCCAAGCATCGCGCCGCTCTTGGTCAAGGCGAAGCGCTCGTTACCCGGATGCTTGAGGATCTCGAAGCGACGAGATCAGAAACGGGCTGTCTACAATTCCACATCCATCGTGATCGATCCGACCCCGATCTCATCGTCATCTACGAAGTCTGGCGCAGTGTCGATGCAGTCAAGAGCCACTTCAGCGAAGCCTATGTCCAGAGGTTCGTCGTAGATGGTGGTGAGCTCGAACCGGGCGACATGGAGACGCAGTGGCTTGAGATGCTGAGCCCATATGCCAGCGGCAGAGATCCGCGATGACCGGTGACGAGCAGTCTCTTCTGAATCAGCGAGTCGTGATCGTTGGCGGGACAAGCGGCATGGGCATGGGGGCGGCTCTTGCGGCCTCGCGCGCAGGCGCCGAGGTCATCGCGCTCGGGCGGCGGCCACCGGCGAAATTGGCTGCAGAACAAAGCGCCCACGGTTCAATCACCTTCCAGTCGCTGGACATGACCGACGATGCGGCGGTCGAGCAAGTATTCGAAACGCTGGGGGCGCTCGACCACCTTCTCATCACCGCAACTCCACCAAATCCTGGAGGAACCTTCCTCTCCCAAACGCTGGCCGACGCGCAGCCCGTTCTGTATGGCAAGCTCCTGGGCAGTTGGTCTTGCGCGCGGCACGCGGCGCCCAAGATGCGGAAAGGCGGTTCGATCACATTCACTACTGGAGGCTTGGTGACCAAGCCTCGCATGGGCGCTTCGATGATGATGGTCGCGTTCGCTGGTCTGGAGGCGCTGAGACGAGCCCTTGCGCTCGAACTCGGTCCGATCCGCGTCAACACAATCCGTCCAGGCGTCATAGACAGCGAAATGTGGGCCGGCATGCCGCAAACCAAGCGGGAGGCGTTTTTCGCGCTGGTGCGCGAGAGCTTCCCAGCAGGTCGCGTTGGAAAAATCGACGATATCGGCAAGGCCGCACTTTTCCTGATGACTAATGATTTCGTGACCGGCGCTATTCTAGAAGTTTCAGGAGGTGAAACGCTGGTCAGCATCGAATGATCTAACAGATAGAGCCTCAAGGGTTAAGAGATCAGTATCGATCCGGTTCACGCGGAAAGTTCACAACGGTGACCCTCAACCAAGCGCGTTACAGCAATTTCCAATAAACAATGGACCGCAGATGAGAAGAATCATTGAGGCACTACACGTTGCCCTAATTGTCGTTGCGTTCGCCCTCCCCGTTCCTTCCGGCGCATTGGCTCAAGATGGCTCGGCCGCGGCCGCGCCCCCGACGCAGTCCGAGTTACCCAAATGGCTTAGTCGCGGCTTGCCGGGTCAGGCGCATGAGGTTCTGGCGCCACTAGTTGGCACCTGGCGGGTCCAGTTGAGCTTCTACGGCACGCTCGGCCGCAGCCCCGATCAGCCGCCGCTCGTGACGGACGACCTCATTAGCCGTCGGCAGTGGTTGGCAGGCGGCCGTTACATCGAAGACACGATGGAGGGGACGCTGGATGGAGCGCCAATCTGGCGCAAAGGCTGGCTCGGCTATAGTATCATGGACGACCGATACGAGTGGATTACGATCGATCCTGTCAACACAACCATGATGTACTACGAAGGCATCCCTGGATCCGGAAATCAAAGGCCCATCAGCATGTCCGGGGCCTTCACCGACCAGGGTGTGGCTGGCGAAGACACGGTCGGCAAGTCGATCGGCATGCGCACAGTAATCAAAATCGAGAACAACGATCGCCATGTCTTTGAGCTCTATTTCACGCGTCCCGGACAGCAAGAGACGTTGGCCACACGCGGCCTCTATACACGGCTGAAAGAGTGAGCGTCCGCTCGAGGACGGCCCGGCGTCTCATTAGCTCGCTCGGTGCTTGGCAATGGCGCAACCGCGACCTCCAGCACTGTCTACTTTCAGGAAGCCGCAAAGCTGATCTTTACGGCCGACATGAGGCGCAAAGCAGCCCTGCCGCCGTCGCGTGTGAGACTCTGCTTCGGGTCACAAGCAGAACAGCGGCCCCCTACGGCTCGTCCCTCTCATCGCGCAAATTAGACACAACGCGGCGGTTCTGCGACCTGCAGGCGGTGTCGGGGCAGTCGCGGACGAGCCTGTCCTTGCCGTAGCCCTTGGCCCACATGCGGTTGCGGCCTATGCCGCCGGCGGCGAGGTAGTCCATCACCGCATCGGCGCGCTGCTGCGACAGCGCCGTTTCACTTGCGCCGGGATCGTCGGCGAAACCCTGCAGCTTGAGCAGCCAGCGCGGATGCTTTGCTAACCAGGCGATCTGGGTGTCGAGGGTGGCCTTGGCGACAGAATCGAGCGCGGCCGAACCTTGCGTGAAATAGGTGCGGCGGCCGACATTGAGGATAAAATCCTCCTCGCTGCCCGGCTGCACGTTCTGGAAGCCGGCAACCTCGGTGTTGGTGATGTCGGGCGTGGAAGGGGCCAGCGTGTTGCTGGTCGAGCAGGATGCGGCCAGCACCAGCAGGCCGGCGGCGAGCAGCCGGCGCGTGTTTTCAATCATGCGGTTCATGAGGCGCCAGTCATTCGACAGGGGTGGAAGCGGGCGCCTGGTCGGCGATGTGCGGCAGGACCTGCACCGCGGTGCCGATCGGGCAGCGCTGGTAGAGGTCGATGATGTCTTCCGGGAACATGCGGATGCAGCCGCTGGAAGCGTCGGTGCCGATGCTCCATGGCTCTAGCGTGCCATGCAGGCGGTAGCCGGTGTCGGCGCCGTTGCGGTGCAGATAGAGCGCGCGCGGCCCGAGCGGATTGTTGGACGCGCCGCCTGCGACCATGTGCGGTAGGTCCGGCTTGCGCTTACGCATTTCGGGGGGCGGGACCCATTGCGGCCACAGCGCGCGGCGGTCGATCGTCGCGCGGCCGTACCATTTGAAGCCGTCCTTGCCGACGCCGACGCCGTAGCGGATGGCGGTCTTGTTTTCCATGATGACGTAGAGGAAGTGGTGGCGGGTATCGACCACGACGGTGCCGACCGGCTCGCTGCTGAAATACTTGACGATCTGGCGATGCCATCTCTTGTCGATCTTGGCGAAGTTGGTCTTGCGATAGACAAAATTGTTGTCGCTGGCGGTACCGGCGAAAAAGGATTTTGCCGCCGCGGCTTGAGCAATATTGCTGGTTGCACCCACCGCGACCAGCGCCAGGCCGCCGAGCACGACACCCCTGCGTGATAAAACCATCGGCAATATTCCCCCCCATACCAAAAGCTTGGCGGACCATAGTTGAGAATTACTTCGCCTCAAAGTGGAAAATTCTGCGTTGCTTCAGTCCGCCGTGTCCGGACATTCGGCAATTTGGCGGCGAGTGACCGAATTGTGACTATCTTGCCGAGGACGAACGTCTAACCTAAACCCCATCCAGGACCTTAACCAAATTGGCGCGACTGTTTGGGACCGAGCGTAGTTGCGACATTGCCCTATCCGGACGGGTGAGCAATGCCCACCAGCAGATTCAAAATCTTGCGGAAGCCGTGCGCCTCATAGATGACGATCCAAACCAGGGCGTTGTTACTGCCGCGGCCGCGCTGGGGCTGTCCTATTCTTCGCTCTATCGACTGTTCCGGAACCTCGTGGGCCTTTCACCAAAACGATACGCGGGCGTCATGCGCTATTATCGACTAGTTGGGGCTCTGCTGGCCGACGCGCCCGCCGGCGGACTGGCGCAATTGGCCGCCATGCAAGGCTATTTCGATCAAGCCCATGCGAGCCGCGATTTCCGGCGTTATACAGGCATCGGGCAAGCCGAATTCCGGCGCCATTTAAACGGAATTGCCAAGTTGATGAACACTCTTTGAACATCTGCACAATCGCGTAGGCGAATGCAGCCTGTGTCGACGGCTCTGTCGCTCAGGATGCGCCAGCGGCGGCATGCTCACCACAGGAGATATAAAATGGCCGACACGACAACACCCCACACCGCGCTTCTCGCGGCCCTCACGACAGAGCATTTCGTGCAGCAATCGGCGATCAGCGCAACTATCAGCGAAATGGCGTCGCGAACGACCATCTACATCATGTCTCTATCGAGCGCTCTAGTGGCGACGGGCTTTGTCGCGCAGTCGCCTGAATTCCTTCAGCCGTTTCTCCTAGCCGTGCTGCCATCGCTCTTTTTGCTGGGTAGCTTCACCGTCTTAAGGTTGATCGATATAGCCGCCGAGAACATGCAGGCCCATATCGGCATCGCCCGGATCAGGGCCTACTACCGAACGCTGGGGGAGGATGCCGCTTTTCAGTTTTCCGAAGAGTTCGGCCGTTGGCCAGAAAACGACGCCGAACCGTCGCTGCGTGCCGGGCCGCTCCTGGCGCATCTGACCACAGCCGCGACGATGATCGCTTTCGTAAATGCCATTGTCGCGGCGGCGGGCGTGACCCTTCTAGCACTATATGTCGGATCAGCGTTGGCGCCTGCACTGTGCCTTGGTGCCGGCACAACAACCGGCTTGATGATACTATTCTATTGGTACCAACGCCTTCGAACGAAAGGCATGGTCCGTCTCGCCAAAGCTTATGGCCCTGAAAAGAGCGTTCTTTGAGCGGGAAGTCAATGCAGTCGGGGTGATACAGCGCATCCGGGCTTTGTCGCCTATCGCAGGCCAATTCAACTGGCCGGCAACACAATGACCGCTTTGAAAGCCGGGCCCGTCTATTGGCGAAGCGATGTGGTTGGTAGAGCCGACGGATAGTCGCCGGCTTCACATCACGTCTTTTGGCAAGAACGCCTAGCCCGAATTCATGTCGGGACGAACGCGTACCCGTAACTCCTAGCGCCAGGCCGCGCCTGACAGAAGACGCCATAAGAGAAGGTCACGGAGCCGACAACCTCGCCAGGCTTATCGAAGTCATAAGAAAAAGGACTGAGAAAGCGGATGTGGAGCGTTCACGGGAACGCAGCGCTCCTTTCGGGGCGAACGAGTGGGCGGACACCTCCCAATCACGGAGGAGCGGCGATCTGAGCGGACCGGCAGCTTTTGTGCACTGGCGAGAGATTGCTCAACGGCCGGAGTTAGGTGCAAAGCTGTCATTCGTGGCCGACCGCTTTGATCTTCGGACTTGTCGATTGGTTGCACTGGCGCTTCCGTCGGACGAAGATTGACGGCGGGATGATGTCATCCGAGTCCTGCAGGGCGAGCTAACCAGCGGACCGGGCCCACGGTGTAGATAGCGAAACTACGCATTCGTCTGCATCGAGCTCAGTAGGCGTCGCTCTTCTTCGACAATATAATCGCGGATGATTGGGACATCGTCACGGCGAGCCGAGATCAGAATCTGGAAGACAAAATTTGAACCGTTTAGGAAGCCGAGTTCGGCCGACGCCAGATAGAAATCCCACATACGGCAGAAGCGTTCGCCCATCATGGCGACTGCCTCCTCGCGCCTGGCCTCATAACCGAGACGCCAATCGTGGATCGTCCAGTAATAGTGCAGCCGCAAATTTTCGCAGTCGGCGCACCAGATCCCCGTGCGCTCCAACGAGGCAAACACCTCTGACAAAGCCGGCACATACCCACCTGGAAAGATATACTTGCGGATGAACGGCGCCGTCGTACCAGGCGGTGACATGCGTCCGATCGCATGAACCAATGCGAAGCCGCCCTCCTTCAACAATCTACTGATGATTGTGAAATAGCTGTCGAAATGAACGACGCCCACGTGCTCCATCATTCCGATCGAGACAACACGGTCGAACTGTCCGCTGACCTCGCGATAGTCGACCTCGCGAAAATCGATCTGATGAGCGACCCCGGCCTCGATCGCTCGAAGCCGAGACGCCGCCAATTGCTCCGTCGAAACGTTGATCGCCGTGACCTTCACGTCGCAATACTTGGCGAGATAGATGGCGAGAGTGCCCCAGCCTGAGCCGATTTCCATCACATGCATGCCCGGCTCTAGCTTGAGCTTCGCGGCAATGTGGCGATGCTTGTCCATCTGCGCTTGCAGCAGATTGTTGTCCGGTGCCGTATAATAGGCGCACGAATAGGTCATTGTCTCGTCGAGCCATAGCTCATAAAATTTCGTCGGGATGTCGTAGTGATGCTGAACGTTTTTTGCGGCGAGACCCAGCTTGTTGTTCTGCTGGCGTCGGCGCAACGCACGCCAGACTTTCCGCAACGCCTTCTGAACGGGGTGGGCTGCCAACCCAGTGCGGTTGACAGAAAAAAGTGACAAGAGGTCAAATGCTTTGCCACCGTTCTCGATCACCAAGCGGCCATCCATGTAGGCTTCGGCCGCCTTCAGTTCCGGATTGAAGAAGATCTCGCGTTCGACCGCTTTGTCGGTTAGGCGGATCGTCACGTCGGGCCCATCCTGTCCACTGCCGAAGGCTTGCCTGAAACCGTCCTCGAATATGACAGTCAGGCGCCCGTTTTTTACAAAACGGGAGAGCAGATTTGGCAGCAGACGCATTGTGGCTCGTTTCTCGTGACTTACCCCGTAAGTATGACTGCCCGGTGTCGGTACATCAATACCGATCTGGGGCGGAGAGGGATCGGACTTCAGAAGTCTCCTCCCAATGCCGAAGTAGCGACTCATCCGGGGCCGCCTGCCCCGCGATCGGAAATATCTGCCCTGGCGCAATAAGATGTCCAAGGTGGTCGCCGGCAGCGTCTGCTATCCGGCATCGCAAAGATCGCCTCAAGGGCAGACATGCGGCGCAAAGCGGACGCGTTCCACGATTGGCCGGTGCGCAGTCAATCGACCACACCAGACGCCGGCCTGTCGCGTGACCTTGCGTCGCGCTATCATGGCGCCGTGAAGCTTAGTCAAAGCATACGGTTCTGTACCTCTGCAGACGGCACCCGCATCGCTATGGCGTCATGCGGCGAGGGGCCGGTTATCTTGCGGGCAGCGCATTGGCTAAGCCATGTCGACTATGATCTTGAAAGTCCAGTGTGGCGGCCGTGGCTCAGCCAACTGTCGGCGCGCAATTGTTTCGTGCGCTACGATCCGCGCGGATGTGGGATGTCGGAGCGGCACGTCGCAGACCTGTCCGTCGACGCGTGGCACTCGGACCTGGAGGCCGTGGCCGCATCAATCAAGGAGCCGCGCTTTGTCCTGCTCGGCCTGTCGCAAGGCGGTGCGCTGGCCATTGCCTACGCCGTGAAGCATCCCGAGCGCGTCTCGCATCTGGTGCTCGTGAACGCGTACGGTCTGGGCGCGCGGGCTCGCGCCCAAACCGACACCGATCGTCTGGAGGCCGAGACACTGGTCAATTTCATCCGTATCGGCTGGGGACGTGACAACCCTGCGTTCTGCCAGTTCTTCACGAACCTCTTCATTCCGGACGGGACGCCGGAGCAGCACCGCTGGTGGGGTGATCTGGAGCGGGAGACGGCGACAGCCGAGGTTGCCGCGCAACTGCTATGGCAGATGCAGGGGATCGACGTGATGGACCTTGCCGCCGCTCTGCGGGTCCCAACCTTGATAGCACACAGCCGTGGCGATATGCGTGTTCCATTCGACGAAGGCTGCAGGCTGGCTGCCACGATTCCTGGCGCCCGCTTCGTTCCGCTGGAAAGCAAGAACCACGTGCTCTTGCCGGACGAACCTGCCTGGCCTGTTTTCTACTCTGAACTCGGCAGGTTCCTCGGGCAGGATCGGGCCGCGCAACCTGGCGCCGTCCGCGATGCCGGCCTGACGCCCGCCGAAACTATGATACTGAACCTCGTCGTGGAGGGGCTGGACAACCGTTCAATCGCCGAGCGGCTCGGCAAGAGCACAAAGACGGTCCGCAACCAGTTGTCGGTGATCTTCAGCAAGCTGGGCGTGCGCAGCCGCTCACAGGCGATCGTCAAGTCGCTGTCCCGCTAGATCGTCTCACGTGTGCCGGTGCGGGACAGATGTCCCTCGACGAATGCCGGATTTCGGCTGCCGTGAGGGACAGTTGCCTCATGCCAGCAGGCAAACTTGGCCGCATCCTCGAACTGACCAGCGCTGGATGCTGCTGGAGGCGAGGAGAAATCGACATGACACAGGTTGACGAAACGAAGCTGAATGAACTGGTCGGGCGCGTGCTTGGAGACCTCGGCGGCGCTGTCAGCGTGCCGCTGGTGCGGATCGGCGATTCCCTTGGGCTGTACGAAACCTTGAACCGGATCGGGCCCGCTACGGCCGAAGAACTCGCCGCTGCGGCAGATTGCTTCCCCCGCTATGTCAGCGAATGGCTCGCGGCGCAGGCGGCCTCCGGCTACGTCCAGCACGAGCGCGGAAGTTTCTGGCTGACACCTGAGCAGGCGTTCGTGTTCGCGGAACCGAACAGTCCTGTCAACATGATCGGCGCTTTCGACACCGCCGCCGCGATGGTCGAGAACCAGCCGAAGGTGCAGGCGGCCTTCAAGACTGGCAGGGGTGTCGCCTGGGGCGACCACGCCGGCTGCATGTTCTGTGCCGTAGCGCGGCTGTTCCGACCGGGCTATGTGAATGCGCTGGTGCAGGAGTGGATCCCGGCCCTCGATGGCGTTGCCGACAAGCTGAAGGCCGGAGCTGATGTAGCCGATGTGGGATGCGGGCACGGTCTGTCGACCATCCTGATGGCGCAGGCGTTTCCCAGGTCTCGTTTCACCGGATACGACTTCCACTCCGCTTCGATTGCCACCGCGACCGCGCACGCAATGGCACATGCGATAGCGAATGTGAGCTTTGAGGTCGGCCGGGCGCAGGACTTCGCCGGCCGCGACTTCGACCTGATCACCTGCTTCGACTGCCTGCACGACATGGGCGATCCGAAGACCGCCGCTGTGCACATCCGCAAAGCGCTTAACAAGGGAGGCACGTGGATGGTGGTCGAACCGATGGCCGGCGATACGCTGGAGGACAATATCAACCCGATCGGCAGGATGTACTATTCCGCCTCCACGATGATCTGTGTGCCAACCTCGCTGGCGCAGGAGGCTGGGCTCGCACTCGGCGCCCAGGCGGGCGAGAAACGATTGACCGAAGTCATCCGCTCCGGCGGCTTCACCAAGGTCCGCAGGGCCGCGCAGACTCCGCTCAACATGGTTCTCGAAGCGACCTGAACAGATAGCAAAGCGACGAACATCAAGCATCTGTCAATTGACGGCTCGGAAGATCGTGGTCGGAGCGGCCTGCTGTGTCAGTTTGCGGCAGGGAGCGGTGGTCCCCGCTGCCGGGCCCTTTCGTGCACCTGCCTGGAAAACGCACCTTCGGCCGTCGAAGTGAAGTGCGGAGGCGGGCGTCACCGAAAGGGGACAAAAACCGGCTGCGGCCGTCAGGCCGCAAAACCGCGACGGTCCGGATGCGCGACGGCGCAGCCTCAGTTCCAAGTGTGGAGGCAGGCTCTCCAGGATCCATCGCCCTGGCGCCTGAAGATCGTGACGATAGTTCCCTCATAGCGCTGCGTTTTACCGCCTTCGTCAAAAGCGTTGGCCGACCATTTCCCTGTTGCATAGGCAATGTCGCCGACAGCCTGCGCATCGATCATCTCGATGCGATGATCCTTCACTCCGGCCGAGATCAATCCATTCCAGAAGTCTTTGATTGCGCTCGTTCCCCTGACGACTGCGTGAGTGGATGGCAACACGACCGCGTCCTGTGTATAGAGTGCAGCTACTGCGTCAGCATTGCCGCTGTTGAAGGCCGAATTCCAGTGATCGTTTGCTCGCTGAATTTCGTCGCTGATACTCTCAGTCGATTGTGTCATGGCGTCCTCCTTGTTTATCGCCTTCTCAATCAATTCGCGGCCCGAAGGCCTTCATTCGTTGTTGCGAGCGTCTGTGCGGCTTGCAGGTCAGGCAATGTCAGGCCCTCAGTAAACCCGGAATAAATCAGTGCGAGCTGCTCGCGCGCGCCAGGCGCGGGACAGTTGGCTCGCACGAGGCTCAGTGCAGCACGCAGTTCCCAGAAACGCGCTCCCTGAGCCCGGGCCGTCGCCAGTGCGTCCAGGAGGCGATTCCTCGAACCTCCGGTTTTGTCCTCCCCAAGTTGCAGCAGTACCTCCCCCTGCAGACGCAGTATCTCGGCCGCAAACCAACGCTCTTTGGTGCGCTCAATCCCTGCTTGCGCGGCTTCGAGCAGAAGGCGTGCAGCACCATGATCGCCGGCTCTGACCTCGATTTGCGCCTGAAGGGCAATGAAATAAGGAACCATGAATTCTGCGCCGGTCGCGCGCCACTCGGTAATACCTCGTTGGAGTTCGAGGCGGCCACGATCAAAATCACCTGCCTCGGCGTTTGTCCAAGCGCTTAAGATTGTGGCGCCGGAAAGCCACAAGCGAAATCCGGCTTCGCTGGCAACGCGGGTTAATTCTGCGCACCGCTCCTGGACGCCTTGGTGATCGCCAATGATCTGGCGGATGACGCCGCCGAAGAATAGTGGCAGAGCCAGGCTGTTGCGATGACCCACACGATGCGCTTCCGCAACCGCCTCGTCGTTGGCCGCCAGAGCCTGATCGGCAAACCCAAGCGGCAGTAATGTGCGGGCGAGATAGTCCAGGCACACGACGTGCGGATCGAAGGCGTAAACAAACGCCGGCGATCTGTGCGCTCGGGGATCGTAAAGGGCAAGCGCCTCCTCCAGATGTATCCGGGCGCGGGAGAACTCGCCGGCAGGCAACGCGCTGACGCCGGCGGCCCGATGAGCAAAGAAGGCGAGCCCGGTATCATTGTTGGCTTCCGCCAATTCAAGCAGGCGGTCTGCTGCGCCACGTGCTTCCGCCAATTCGGCAGCATAGAGGTGGTAAAGGCACAGGCCGTAAAGCACCGGAAAGAGCTGACGCGTCTCGCCCAGCTCTTCACAAAGTTCGCGCGCCCGACCGTAGGCCTCCGCCGTTGGAGGTGCGGCGAAGCCATGTGCCGCAACATGCGTGCTGCCGAGCGCCAGCCGGATTGAAAGTTCTCTGCGCGAACGTTCCTCGGACGGGGGCATCGCCGAAAGCCCGCTTAACGCGTTGTCGAATCGGGCGAGCGCCTCCGTCAGGACCGAGCGCGAAAGCGCTCGGCGACCGGCCAGTTCATTGTACTCGACAGCCTTTTCCAAAAGGCCCGCCTGACCAAAGTGGTGGGCAAGCAGTTCGGGCTCCGTGGCTACGATTTCGGGGAAGCGCTCCTCGAGAATCAAGGCAATCCGAGCATGCAGCTGCTGACGGCGGCTGTGCAGCAGACTGCTGTACGCCGCATCCTGCACGAGTGCATGTTTGAAGGCATAGCTCGCTTGAGTGTCACTGCCACGGCGGAAAACAAGGCCCGACGTGACCAGCTGGTTCGTTGCGCGCTCAAGTTCCAATTCAGGAAGGCCCGTGGCTGCGGCAAGCAGCTCGTGCGTGAATTCGCGCCCGATCACTGCTCCGACCTGCGCCACGTCCCTGATAGAATCCAAACGGTCGAGGCGGGCCATCAGCGAGTCGTGGAGCGTCGCTGGAACCGCCAGCGGAGGTAGCGGGCCAGCCAGAACCAGCTCTCCATCGCGCATTTGAAGCAGGCCTGATTCAAGGACGACCTTGGTCAGTTCTTCGACAAACAGCGGAACGCCCTCGGTCTTGGACAGAATCTGGTCCAGCACTTCGGTCGGCAACTGCTTGCCCCCTGTCATCGCTGCAATGATAGAGGCCGCCTGGGCGCGGCTGAGCCGATTGAGCGTCAAAAATGTCGCGTGCGGGAGACCACTCCAGCGGACTGCGCCTTCCGGACGCGAAGTTGCAATCAGCAGTACAGGCAGTTGCCGAATCCGGCTTGCGATTTGGTCGAACAGCTCGGCCGAGGTCGTATCTAAAAAATGCGCGTCCTCAAGCAGCATCAGCACTGGTTGGCTGCGGGCAAGAGCCTCTTGTTGCTCGATCAGCAACTCGAACGTGCGCGTCTTCTGTTTTTGCGCCATAAGATCGACCTTGGGATAGCGCCCCTCAGTCGGGATGGACAGCAATGCGGCGATCAGCGGTATTGCCTCGTTTGGATACTTGGTCGAATCGGCAAGAAGCTGCTCGAGACAGTCAAGCTGACGGTCGGGCGGGTCGGTCCGCCTTATGTCCCCGGCTCGGAGTAACTGATCCGTAACAGGATAAAGGGCGGTTTCTACGTGATAGGGGGAGCAGTAGTACCGCAGTCGCGTGTGTGCCTCGTCTTTCAAGTGCTCCCGCAGCTCTTGCAGAATACGGGACTTGCCAATGCCAGCCTCGCCGAACAGCTCGACGACTTGTCCTTCACCGGACGCCGCGAGCCGCCACCGGTCGAGCAGCAAGGCGACATCGTGTTCGCGCCCGGCAAGCGGCGCAGATTCGTCTGCATGAAGTGCTTCGAACCGACTCTCTGCGCGGCCCTCTCCAATCACTTTGAATGCGCTGACGGGCGTGTCGAACCCTGCCAGCTTCTGCGGCGGAATGCTGGTCACCTCGAACAGGTTTCCGATAAGTCGATAGGTGAGCTCAGAGATGACTACCGTTCCCGGCTCGGCGATGGCCTGGAGCCGCGCGGCAAGATTGGGAGTCTCTCCCACGACCGCGTTCTCCTGCGCTGAGCCGATGCTAATGAGGTCACCTACGACCACCACCCCGGTCGCGATCCCGACACGGACTGAGAGTTGCTGACCGCCCTTGACGGACAGACCGCTGACAGCGCTCACTACCGCGAGCGCGGCACGGACGGCGCGTTCGGCTTCGTCTTCATGCGCCTGCGGCCAACCGAAATAGGCCAACGCCCCGTCGCCCATGAGCTTCGCGACGTGCCCCTGGAAGCGAAGGACTTCGCCAGCCGTGGTATTCTGGAACTGCCTCAGGAGGTCGCGCATCTCCTCGGGGTCAAGCCTCGTCGCGAGCGCCGTAGAACCGACGAGATCCACAAACATGACCGTCAGTTGCCGCCGTTCCGCCTCCCGGGGGCGACCGGGTTCGCCGAACCGCTCAACCGAAGCCGACATCGGAACTGGTGAGGCAGAAGCCGGCTTGGCCGACACTACCTCCGGCTGGCCTTCCATCGCGGCAATCGCCTCAAGTATTCGCTTGCGATGGCCAAGCGCGCCAACCCCAATTTCTTTCAGGTCTTCG
Source organism: Mesorhizobium sp. WSM4810 (assembly GCF_055811235.1). Taxonomy (NCBI): domain Bacteria; kingdom Pseudomonadati; phylum Pseudomonadota; class Alphaproteobacteria; order Hyphomicrobiales; family Phyllobacteriaceae; genus Mesorhizobium; species Mesorhizobium sp. WSM4810. The sequence goes on from NZ_JBVVQV010000007.1 coordinate 59,693, forward strand.
GCGGTGAGGCGGGGCAGGATTTCGGCATCGATTGCGTTGTCATCGAAAACCGGAACATATTGCTCCAGGCCCAAGCTCTTGAGCCAAACTGCAATATTCATTTGGCCCCTCACGGCCATCGGCCCTCCTTCGGCGGGGAACAAGTTTATCACACTGACATTGCGATAACACGCTCCTTCGTGCACCCACGACGCTGGCGCGACGTGCACGAGCCGTCTTGGGAGGACGGAGCAGGACCAAAAGGTCCGGAGGGAAATAGCTAAAGTTGGTTCGCAGTCCCTGGCCGACCCTTCGGAAATGGCGATTGCGTCAGGGTCTAACGGCTCGCGTCGCGCCGCTGTTCATCACGGTTCAGGCTCCATGGCTCGATGGCTTGGGAGGTTTTCCAACGCGGGCTGATGTCGATCCCAGCCCGCACCCTCGCGCTGCGGCCCACATCGAAAAACCTTCACCTGAGGGGCCGTTCCAGTGGCATTGCCGGTGGGCCACTAGTTGCCGGTATGCCGATAAATCGTGTAGTATCGACGTTTTCCGGAGACGGCATGCCGGCGCCCGAAACCCTTCACAAGTGCGGACCGTCCGCAATCAGCGCGGAACTGTCAGAAAGTAGCGACAGCAGCAGATCGCTCACCTGTCCCAACAAACGACGCGCGGTCAGACGGGCGGCACGCCAAACGTGTTGTCAGTGCTGGGCGGAACGCCGCAGAGCGGCGTTCCGTGGCTTCGTTCACAAGTCTAGTTCTTGACCACGTCTTCCAGAAAGAACCGGCCCAGCGGATTCTGGTAGAAGTTCTCGATGTTAATACGCGAGACGTTGATGAACGGGCTGTAGTACAGATCGATCCAGTTGACGTCCTCTTTGGCCATCTTCTGCAGATCGGTGTACATTTGCTCGCGCTTGGCCGGATCCATCTCGATGCGCGCCGCCGCGACCAGCTCCTTGACCTTCTCGTTGTTGTAGCGGGTCATGTAATTCATGTTCGCGTCGTGGCCGAGAACGAAGGTGGTCTTCTGGTCTGGGTCGAGGATGTCGTTGGTCCAGTAGTTGACACCGACGTCATAGTCGCCGGCCACCAGCATGTCCCATTCCTGGCTCGGGTCGACCTTCTGGATTTGGACGGTGACTCCGGCTTTGGCGAGCTGCTGCTGCAGCAGCACGGCCGTCTGCTCGACGATCTCGTCGCCGGCCCGCACGACGTAGTTGAGCGTCAGGTCCGAGGCCCCGGCGTCGGCCAGCATCTGCTTGGCCTTTTCCGGATCGTAGGGCCGCTTCAGATTGTCGGCGTAGTAATAGAGTGCGCCCTTCGGGACGTAGGAGTTTGCGACCTCGCCGTAGCCGAACGTCACCGTGTCGACCACAGCCTGCTCGTCGATGGCCATGTCGAGGGCCTGCCGCACCTCCTTCTTCGCCAGCGCGCCATGCTCGTGGTTAATCAGCAGGTGATCCTCGCGGGTCGACGGGTCGAGATGGACGGTGAGGTTGGAATCCTTCTGCAGTTCGGCGACGCGTGAGAACGGCACAAAGATCGCGGTGTCGAGCTGGCCGGCCTGCACGTTCAGCATGCGGGTGTTATCGTCCGGCACGGAGATCCACTCGACGCCGTCGAGGCTGACACGATCGGCCTCCCAGAAATGCGGGTTTTTCGCCAGGATGACACGGTCGCCGCGCCTCCATTCCGTGATGGTGAAGGCGCCAGAGCCGATGGGTGTTTCGGCATATTTCTCCGGACCGAGCGCCTCAAAACCCTTCTTGGAAAGAACCGAGGCGATCGGGAAGGCCAGCGTCGCCAGGAACGGCGCGGTCGCTTGCTTGAGTTTGATCGTGACGGTCTTTGGATCGGTTGCCTCGACCGTATCCATCACCTTGAAAGGATCCGCCCACAGCGAGCCCTCGTCATCCCTGATGCGGGTGAGGCTGAACACCACGTCGTCGGCCGTCAGGTCGGAGCCGTCCGAGAACTTCGCGTCGCGCAGCTCGAGCGTATAGGTGAGGCCGTCCGGGCTGACCTCCCAACTCTCGGCGAGACCGGGCTCCAGCTTGGTGCCCGTCTTGTCGACGCGGATCAGCACGTCATAGACGTTGGCGAACACCCACAGGTCGATGTTCTGGGCGGTCTTGATCGGATCGAAGGTGGTCGAGTCTTCGCGCCGGCCAATCGTGAGTACGCCGGCGGCTTCTGCGAGCGTCGCCCCCAGGGACAGGCTGGTCATAACGGTGACCAAGCCGATGCGCATCCATTTGCTTCTTAACATCGGTATTCCCCTTCTGGTTTGCCTTTGGTTTCAGTTTGCGACCCCGTCGGCCTGCGGGGTCGCCATGTTCGAGGGAGCAAGCAGCGGCTTGTCCGGATCGATATGCGGAACGGCGGCAATCAGCGCGGCGGTGTAGGCATGCTTCGGCCGGGAGAACACTTCCTCCGACCGACCTTCCTCGACGATCACGCCGCGGTGCATCACCACAACACGCTGGCAGAGATTGCGAACGATTGCGAGATCGTGAGCGATAAATATCAGCGTGAGCGACATACGTTCCACCAGTTCGCGGAACAACTCCACGATCTGCGCCTGGATGGTGACGTCGAGGGCGGCCACGCACTCGTCCGCAATGATAAGTTTCGGGTCGACGGCGAGCGCGCGAGCTATCCCGGCTCGCTGGCATTGGCCGCCGCTCATCGAGCGCGGCTTGCGGTCGAGGAACGCGCGCCCCAATCCGACCAGGTCTAGCAGTTCGCCGCAGCGTGCCGGAATTTGCGCGGTCTCGATCTTGCCCTGTACCCGCAGGACCTCGGCCAGCATCTTGCCAACGGTAAGATGAGGATTGAGGGCGTTGTAGGGGTCCTGGAAAACCATGGCGGTTTGACGTCGCAGCATGCCGAGGACTGCGCGATCCGATGCGATGTCCATACCATCGAACCGAATCGTGCCTGACGAGACCGGCGTAAGTCCAAGGACGGCGCGCGCCAGAGTGCTCTTGCCGCTTCCGGATTCGCCGACAATTCCGACCGTTTCGCCCGGCATGACACGGAGTGTGACCCCATTGACGGCATCAACCGCGCCTCGCCGGAACAGGCCGCCCGTGGCGAAGCGCACGTGCAGCTTCTCGATGTCGACCACCGGCACCGCTCCGGGTGCCCGGAGCTTCTCAGCCTTTGCCGGCATGTCCTCCTCCGGCAGCGAGGGATGACTGGCGATCAGCGAACGGGTGTAGGCATGCGCCGGCGCCGCAAGCAGACCGCGCTTCTCTCCAATCTCCACCAGTCGACCTTGCCACATCACCGCGATGCGGTCGCAGACTTGGGCGACGATGCCGAGATCGTGGGTGACCAGGATCACCGAGAGTCCACGCCTGGCGCGGATGTCCATCAGAAGCCGCAGGATCTGCGCCTGTATCGTCACGTCGAGTGCCGTCGTCGGCTCGTCGGCGATCAGGATCCTGGGATTGCTCGATAGCGCCGCGCCGATCATGGCGCGCTGGCGCATGCCGCCGGAGAATTCGTGCGGGTAGCTATCGTATTGCCGAGCCGGATCCGGAAACCCGACCTGGGCGAGGATATCCACCGCCGCGGCGCGCGCCGCCTTGGCGTCCAGCCGCTGGTGAAAGCGGATGCCCTCGGTGATCTGGTCGCCGATCCTCATGACCGGGTCGAGATGGCTGCTCGGATTCTGAAAGATCATGCCGATTTCACCGCCGCGCACCGCGAGCATCTCGGCTTCCGGCGCGGTCGTCAGCTCACGCCCGGAAAGTGTGATCGAGCCACCGCTGATCCTGAGCCGGCTCGATGGCAGCAGCCTAACGAGTGAGCGGCAGAGCAGGCTCTTGCCCGACCCGCTCTCGCCGACCAGCCCGAGCACTTCTCCCGGGGCGAGATCGAGCGACACGGCATCAAGCAGGATACGCTCCCCGCCGTCACCGTCATGGACAACCGTCAGGTCGGTGACCTTGAGCAGCGCCGCGATCACTCGTGAACCCCGAACAAATCGGCCAGCCCGTCGCCGATCATGCTGAAGGCGAAGGCGAGCGTCACGATCGCAAGCCCCGGGAACAGTGTAATCCACCACGCGGTGGTGACGAAGGCTTGGCCTTCCGCCACCATCACGCCCCACTCCGCGACTGGCGGCTGCACGCCCAGCCCGAGATAGCTAATGGCCGCGCCATTCAGCAGGACGAGGACCGCGTCGGACATCGCGAAGACGACCGAGCCGGCAGCGGCATTGGGCAGGAGGTGACGGAACATGATGCGCATGCGGCTGAAGCCGAGGCTGACCGCCGCAACCGCGTAGTCGTGGTTCTTGAGCACGAGCATCTGGGCGCGGATGAGCCGCGCGTAGGAAACCCAGCCGACGAGGGCTATGGCGATGTAAAAACTGGCCAGGCCAGGCCCCAGGATCGCAATGATCGACAGCATCAATACCAGGAACGGGAAGGCCAAGATGACGTCGACCAGCCGCATGAAGATGGCGTCGACTATCCCGCCGAAGAAGCCGGCTACCGTACCCAGCGTGGTGCCGATGAGAAAGGGGAAGATAACGCCGATGACGGCGATCTTGAGGTCGATGCGCGTACCCCAGATGACGCGCGAGAGGATGTCGCGGCCGAAATTGTCGGTCCCGAACGGGTGCAGCCAGGACGGCCCCTGGAGCCGTGCTGTCGCGTCCTGGGCGATCGGATCGTAGGGCGCGATCAGCAGCGCGCCGAGCGCGAGGAAGACGAACGCCCCAAGCAGGAAGACGCCGGCCGCCAGCGTACCGCGGCGGCGAAAGCGGCCCTTCCTGCCGAGCGCGGGCGCGGCCAAGGGCTCGCTCACAGCTTCACCCTCGGATCGAGAGCCACCGTGACGATGTCAGCCAGGAAGTTGATCAGCACGGTGGCGCAGGCGAAGACCATCGCCACGCCCTGCACGACCATGTAGTCGCGCGAGAAGATGGCGCGCACCAGCAGCTGGCCCATGCCGGGCAGCGCGAATACGGTCTCCACCACGACGGTGCCGCCTATCAGCCAACCTATGTTTACGGCGAGAAGGTTGACGGTCGGCACCAACGAATTTGGCAGCACGTGGCGCCAGAACACGATGCTCTCCGGCATGCCGCGCGCGCGCGCGGCAGTCGCCACGTCGGACTTCAAGCCTTCGACCATCGCCGCACGCAAGCTGCGCGCCAGAACGGTCGACAGCGACAGCGAGACAGTGAGGCTCGGCAGCACGAGATGTGCAAGCTTTTCAGAAAGCGTGTTGCCGTAACCGGACACCGGGAGAATGGCGAGTTCGACGCTGAACAGGATGATCAGCATCAGGCCGAGCCAGAAGGGCGGGAAGCCGATGCCGAAGGTGGAAACGATGCGGATAACTTGGTCGGCCAGCCTGCCCTGATTGCGCGCCGCGATCGCCGCCACCGGCACGGCGATCAATACCGACAGCACAACGCTGCAAAGCACCAGCGTCAGAGTGGGCTCGATGCGCGTGGCGATCAGCTTCAGCACATCGATCTTGTAGAGGATCGAGCGCCCCATCTCGCCGTCCGCGAGGTTGCGCAGGAAGTAGAAATACTGGGCGAGCATGGGCTCATCGAGGCCGTACTGCGCGCGGATGCGGGCGATCGCTTCGGGGGTGGCGCGGACGCCGAGCAGAACGCGAGCGGGGTCGCCGGGGATCAGCCGGACAAGGATGAACGTGATCACGCTGATGCCGAACAGCACCGGCAGGAACTGAAGCGGACGGTATAGAACGAACTTATAGCGGTGCATGGCCCTGAGGTGTTTCCCCGTCCGCTCCCTTTCCCCTGCATTCGGCCTGCATCAGCCTGCCTTGTTGCGCGAGAGGAACCCTAAAAGGATCGGATAGTATGCAGCTGGGTTCTCGTAGAAGGGCATGTGACTCGCATTCGGGATGATGTGCAACTCCGACTGCGGCAGGCCAAGCTTCATGCGCAGACCACAGGCTGGTGTCAGTTCGTCGTGCTCGCCATGCGTGATCAGCACCGGCACCTTGATCCTGGGCAGGTCGGGCACCCGGTTCCAGTCCTTGAGATTGCCGATGTAGAGAAACTCGTTCGGACCTTGCATGGTCGCGTAGGGTCCCATGTTCCAGTCGTCGAGCGAGCGGCGCACCGGCGCCGGCCATTCGGGCAGGCGGCAGACATGGCGGTAGTTGAGGATCGTCACCGCCGCCATGTATTCCGGATGATCGTAGGTTCCCTGCGCCTCGTGCTTCTGCATCATCGATACGGTCTCGGGTCCCAGCGAGGCGCGCAGGCGTTCCAGTTCCAGAACAAGATGCGGCATGTCGGCGACGGTATCCTCGAGGATCAACGTCTGCAGGTTCTCCTGGTAGGCAAGCGCATAGTCGATCGCCAGCCAGCCGCCCCAGGAATGACCCAGCATGTGGACATTGCCGAGTCCCAGCGTCTTGCGAACCGTCTCGGTCTCCTCGACGTAGCGCGCGATAGTCCACAACGAGGTGTCCGTCGGCCGGTCGGAGGCGCCGGTGCCAAGCTGGTCGAACGCCACGACCCTGTATCCCTGGTCTACCAGGCAGGAGTGCGATTCGCGAAGGTAGTCGCAGGCCAGGCCAGGCCCGCCGTTGAGGCAGAACACCGTCTCGGTGCTGGAGCCGAAGCTGTAGGCGACGACCTTAAAGCCGTCGACATTTACCTCGATGCGATCGTCCGCCGCCATCTCACGCCACATGATACGCTCCGAATGCACAGCTTTTAGGCATGCTCATACTTTAAGCGAAACGTTGGGAGTGCGTCAGCTATAAGAAGTGATAGGGTGGGTCCGGGAGGATGTCGGCGGAAGAGCTCATGCTGGACGAAATCACAACGATCAGGCAGCGTTTCACTCGCCATGGCACCTTGGACGAATGCATCGACGAGGCGTTCGCCGCCCTGTCCGGCCTAGGCTACGACGCGCTGGTCTACGACTACACGCCCATCCCGTACGATCTCGACGGCGCTATCATGATCCCGTCGATGCTCAAGCTGCGTAACATCGATGATGACATGCGCGACTATTGGTGCGATCGAGGTTACTTCCGCATCGATCCGGTGCAGATCGTGGCGGCGCGCAGCTCCACCCCCTTCGCCTGGAGCTACGACAAGGAGATCGACACCGAGATAGGAGCGCTCCTCGACGAGACTACGGAACCCGTTGCGCGCTATCTGCGCGAGCGCGACCTCACTAGCGGCGTCACGATCCCTATCCACATGCCGCGCGGCGGCTATGCCACGGTTACCGGCATCCGCCTCGGCGCGGACGAGATGGTAGATCGGGATGCGGGAACCATCGCGCGCTTTAGCTTGCTGGCGCATGTCTTCCACGATATGGCCTACGCCCTCTACGACCGATCGGCTCTCAGTCCGCTCCTGCCGTCCTTGACTGAGCGCGAGCGCGAGTGTCTCCGCCATTCGGCACATGGCCTCTCTGCCAAGGAGATCTCGCGCGTCATCGGGCGCTCGATTCCTACGGTCGTCATGCACCTCACCGCCGCCGCCAGGAAGCTGGGCGCCAGGAACCGCACGCAGGCCGTCGTTCGCGCCGCGCATTTCCGCCTGCTCGACAACTGACGAAAAGACCCTATCACTTTTCATAGCTGCCCCCCTCTGACAGGCTCGCCCTATGATGCTCGCCGCAACGAGGAGAGCGCCGTGGCCGCCACGACGAGGCTACACCCGAGGTGGTTCGACCCTATGTGGAACGCGTTTCGGACATTCGAGCCACATGCCGCATGTCGAGGAGCGGGACCTCTGCATGCGCACTGTCTCGGACTTCCTCAAGACGCAGGACTGAGCTGTAACTGGCAGGCACCAAGCCCGCTTGTGTTGGTTCATTCGATCTGTAATTGGGGTCTGCATCTGATCCTTGTTGAATATGACACGCGAGAAAGCCCGCTGGGTTTCACCCCAGCAGGCCCGGTGGTTATTCCTAATAGTGCGGGTATCGCTTTCTGCGGACGGACCGCTCGGCAAGTTTGCAGCCGGTTCTTCCACCTATGAGGGAGAAGCCAACTAAAGCCCTGCAGATAGCCCAAAAGATATCTTTGGAAGAAGTGCGGGAGTTTTGACCGGCGAGGAAACCGCTTTGTTCTTGTTGAGAAGCGGCTGTATCGTGAAATCAGCACCCATGACAATCCGCAACTGGTCAGCGGCGTCGGGAGGCTAAGACACGGAGCCGTGCCATGTCATCGGACAACCATCTCCGGCCGAATCCGAAGCGGAGGCCTAAGGCGGCTTCCTCGGTTCCAGCTAAGGCGGCAGCGCCGGACGCGCGGGAGCCCGGGCCGGACGCCCGCAAGACGGTCACCATCCTCTTCGCCGACATCGTTGATTCCTCGCGGCTTAGCCTCTCCCTCGATCCAGAAGCGCTCCGGAACTTGCTCTCCCGGTACTTCGGCGAGTTGAGCGCCGTCGTTCAACGGCACGGCGGAATCGTGGACAACTATATGGGGGACGCGATCATGGCTGTGTTCGGCATGCCGTTCGTCCACGAAGACGACGCGCTGCGCGCGGTGCGGGCAGCGGTGGAGATGCGCGATACACTTGCCATCCTTAACCACGAGCTCGAAGCCGGTTGGGGCGTCCGCCTTATGAACCGAATCGGCATCAACACCGGCGAGGTGATCGCCAGCGACCAAACGCAGGGATACTTGTCAGTCGCCGGAGAGGCCGTCATTGTCGCGAAGCGCCTTGAGGAGGCAGCGACGGCGAGTGAGATCCTGATAGGGGAGCCGACGCACAAGCTCGTGCGCGATGCGGTCGTCGTCGAGCCCAGCGGGCCGCGCGCACTCAAGCGCGGCGCGACCATCCGCGCCCTCGTCGTGTTAGATGTCCACGCCCACGCCCCTGGCGTTGCGCGCCGCTTCGACTCGCCTTTCGTCGGGCGCGAACGCCAACGAGCCTTGCTTGAGACCGTCTTCCGCAACGCGGTCGGCGATAGGACCTGCCACCTGGTCACCATTCTCGCCGACGCGGGTGTGGGAAAGTCGCGGCTCGTACGGGAGTTCACGAGCGGCCTTGCCGAGGATGTCACAGTCTTGCACGGCCGCTGTCTGCCCTATGGCGAGGGCATCACCTATTGGCCGCTGGCCGAGATCGTCCGGGAGCTTACCCGCGCGGAGGGAGCCGACTCCGGCAAGCAACTCGCATCGGTGATCGAGGCGCGGCTCGCAGGCGACGAGAAGGCCCGGCTGATTGCCGAGCGTGTGACCGGGGCGCTCGGGCTTGGCGGCGCGGGACAAGGGACGACCGAGGAGACCGCCTGGGCCGTCCGGAGGCTGTTTGAGGCGCTCGCGCGAGCGGGGCCGCTCGTCGTTGTGGTGGACGACGTCCATTGGGCCGAGTCGACATTCCTCGACTTAGTCGAGCACGTCGCCGACTTCTCACGCGATTTCCCGATCCTGCTCATCTGCATCGCGCGGCCGGAGCTCTTCGACGCGCGTCCTGGCTGGGGGGCCGGCAAACGCAACGCGACGTCGATCGTCCTGGAGCGGCTCAGCGACGCGGAATGCCGCGAGCTGATCTCCAACCTTCTTGGCCCCGCGCCGCTGCCGCCCGCTGCCGAGTCGAGGATCGCGAGCGCGGCCGAGGGCAATGCGCTCTTCGCTGAGGAACTCGTGGCGATGCTCGTCGACGACGCGTTGCTCAGGCAGGCGCCCGACAGCTGGGTCGCCGCGTCGGACCTCGTTGCGCTGCCCGTCCCCTCGACTATCAACGCGCTTCTCGCTGCCCGTCTCGAGGGCCTCCCGTCCGTCGAGCGCGCCATCCTGACGGCCGCATCGGTCGAGGGCTCAGTATTCCATCGGAGCGCCGTCAGCGAGCTCGCCGGCCCGGTGCTCGACACATTCGAGGACGGTTTGCTCGCGCTCGTCCGCCGGGACCTGATCCGCCCGGAGGCGCCGTTGTTCGCCGGCGAGAAGGCCTATCGCTTCCGTCACGTCCTGATCCGCGACGCCGCGTATCGCTCCCTGCCGAAGAATGCGCGCGCCGACCTGCACGAGCGCTTCGCCGCCTGGCTCGAGCTAGCGGCCGCGGACCGGCTACGCGAGTTTGAGGAGATTGTCGGCTATCACCTCGAACAGGCCTTTCAGTACCGTGTCGCGCTCGGTCCGCGCGACGTGCGCGCGGCCTCGCTTGCCGCCCGGGCGTGCGAACGGCTCGAGGCAGCCGGGCGGCGGGCGCTTGTCCGCAGCGACCTGCCGGCGGCGATCAGCCTGCTTGAGAGGGTTTCCCGGCTGCTTCCCACCGATGACACACGGCGGATCGTGCTGCTCGCCGACTTGAGCGGCGCGCTGATCGAAAGCGGCCGGCTGGACGACGCCGGGCGCGCGCTGGACGAGGCGGAGCGCTTGGCCGCTGCCGCTGACGACCAGCGCTTGGCAGCGCATGTGCTCGTTCAGCGGCAGTTCCTCCGGATCTTCCACGGCGAAGAGGGCGGGCTGGAGGAGTCGGCACGCGCGGTAGCTGCGGTGATCCCGGTCTTCGAGCGCGTCGGGGACGACCTCGGCCTGTGCCGCGCACGGCGGCTTGAGGCCTGGCTATCCTTCACCGCGGCTCGCGGCGAGGCCGCCATTGCAGCTTGGGAGCAAGCTGCTGCTCACGCGCGACGTGCGGGGGATTGGCATGAGTACTACGAAATCCTCACGTGGATCGCTTCCTCCTTGTGGTTCGGGCCCACCCCGGCAGCCGAGGGCATCCGCCGTTGCGAGGCGATGCGCGTGCAGGTGGGCGAAAGCCCCGAGTCCGAGGCAGCGATCCTCCGTCAGCTCGCGTGCCTCAACGCGATTGTCGGCCGCTTCGCGATTGCCCGCGAGCTGATCGCGACGAGCAACGCCACCTACGCCGACCTCGGCCTTACGCTCTACGTGGCGTCCTCAGAGCACGAGGCCGTCATCGAGCTGCTCGCCGGGAACCCCGCTGCGGCCGAGAGGAGCGCGCGCGCGGCGTATCGCGCGCTTGAGGAGATGGGCGAGCGCGCGTTCCGTTCGACGATGGCCGCGTCCCTCGCCGTGGTGATCCTCGAACAGGGACGCGACGAAGAGGCCGAGGACTTTGCTAAACTCAGCGCCCAGCTGGCTGCGAGCGGAGACCTCGTGACGCAGGTCCGTTGGCGCCGCGTGCGCGCACGCGTGCATGCGCGGCGGGCAGAGCTCCGGGCGGCGGAGGCGCTCGCGCGCGAAGCAGTGACGATCGCCGAAGCGACCGACTTCGTCAACGACCGGGCGGATGCACTGGTCGACTTGTCGCACGTGCTCGAGGCCGCCCGCCGAGGCGACGAGGCGGTCGCCGCTGTGTCCGGAGCGCTGCATCTCTACGAGCTGAAGGGAAACGTGGTCGCCGCGGCCGCGACCCAGCTCCGCCTAGGCAAACTCGTCAAAATGTGACACCGTCGGGAGGCGGCAAGGGGTATCGCCCGCACCTGCTTGTGAACCGCTCTGGATCGGAGGTGATGTGATGCCACCCGAACTTCGATACGATCGACGAGTATAAATATGTCTCACCGCTGGCCTAGAGCTAGACCCGGGCGAGACAGACCTGAGGCTCGACACCTGGGTCCTCCAGCCGGGTGCCGCCTGCATGGGCCTTTCTGCTTAATCCCAACTTGTTGAAGGCCCCCTTTCCCATTGGGTGAGGGTGCTACTTCCTGAAATCATTTTCGAAGAGGCCAAGCATGGTCACGAAAAAGACAGCCCCAGCGAAACAGACACCTGAGCGACTCGGTGCGACGAAGCCTACGAAGCGAAAAGCTGAGACAGCGAACCCAGCCGCAAGCTCCGAAATTGCCGAGCCAGTCCGCGAATTTCTCAAGAAGACATCGATTCCCAAAGGTTTCGTTAACCCAAAGCCGATCGTGCTGTCGGAGTTGCGGAAGCGCGTGACCGAAACGAATCTGAGGCCCACCGTTTCGCTGGAGCAACTGTTGGCCAGCGCGAATCGCATCAAGCCGGCGGACCTTCCCGTGGAGAAGTTACCGGAAGACGTCAAAGATTCTATCGTCGCACTGAAGCCGGGGATTCGACGTTTTCACGGCGTTAAAATTCCGCTCTACTGGTTCCCGTTTCCCTGGCTGAGTTCTGCCTGTGCAGATCGCTTCGGGTACATGTCGTCCGCGGCCACCCGTGCGGCAACGAAATTGCCATTCAATGTCGCGACGCAAGCACTCCTCGGCCAACTCGGTAACATGATGGGAGACCCCGGCCGTGATCCTAATCCTGCTTCTCACAATCCCGCCGATGCGGGCGTGTCTTCGATACCAGCAGGCTTCACTTATTTTGGTCAGTTTGTGGACCATGACATCACGTTCGACGTCTCGTCGACTCTCGACGCCGCTACGGATGCGAATACAATCAGTAACATGCGCAGCCCGGCGCTCGATCTGGAGTCCGTTTACGGCCGCGGGCCTGGCTTAGATCCGTTTCTCTACGTTTTTCCCACATCTGGTCCAGTTACCGCAATCAAGCTGCACAGGGGCTCGAACACTCCTATTGGCCCGGGCGGCCCCAGCAACAACGGTGACAAATCGGGCATGGTCCAGCAGACGAACTGGGATGTGCCCCGCATGCAGGGTACGAACACTGCTGCGATCGGTGATCCGCGCAACGACGAAAATCTGATCATCGTACAGTTGCAGCACGCTATGCTGCGTTTCCATAACGCCGTCGTTGATCTTCTGGTGGCAGTCGCGTTTGCGGGCGACATCTTCGCAGAGGCCAAACGAATCGTGACCCATCACTACCAATGGGCCGTGGTGCACGATTTTTTGACAAGAATCTGCGGAGTGGCTGCCGTGAACAACGCGATGGCGAGCGTATCTGCTCCCATCGGCAGCTCGTTCCGAATGCCCGTCGAGTTCGCCGTGGCAGCGTACCGGTTCGGCCACAGTATGATCCGCGATACGTATTGGGTGAATTTCAACTTCAAGGAAGCCACACTTGGACAGGTCTTTGAGTTCAATCGCGATCCACGGCTGCCGGTCTTTTCCACCTGGGTCGTTGACTTCAACGCGTTCTTTGACACCGGAGTGCCAGTACCGGTTCACAACAAGGCCCGGAAAATCGATAGCTTCATCGCTAACGGATTGGAATCGTTGCCCGGATTCACTGGAATGATGGCGATTCTGGCAACGCGAAACCTCCGGCGCGCTCTATCGCTCGGTCTGCCGAGTGGACAGGGCATGGCCAACTCATTCGGCATTGCGCCGATGACCGCGGCGCAGCTGACATCTGGGGTGCCGGCGGCCGAAATGGCTGTGCTGAATTCCAGCGGCGGTTTACTGCTGAACAAGACGCCATTGTGGTATTACGTCCTTCGCGAGGCTGCGGTCCTTGCCGGCGGAAATCAGTTGGGTCCGGTCGGCGGCAGGATCGTGGCGGAGACGTTTGTCAGGATTTTGAAGCGAGATGCGTCATCCTATCTGAACGTCGCCGGTGGGTTCACACCTATCCTTCCTTCGTCCACGCCTGGAAACTTCACGGTGGCCGATCTGGTGGCGTTCGCCGGGGTAACGCAACCATAGAAATCGCGTTGCGAACGCCGATGACGGACCTTCAGCTGTGCTGACTTCAACTGCGATCTGGTCCAGATCCAGTTCACCGGTCCCCCTGGCAAGCCGCTCATGCAGTATCGTCGCAACTTGACGGTCCCGCGAATTTTTCCGCTCGCCTCTGTTCGATGAATAGCCGCTTTTTGACCCGTGTTGGTCATTCCGAACCAACACCGACTGCCTTGAGCCGCCGGACCTTTACTTTTTTTTAAAAACGTCCTCTATAGCTTCCTTAGTAGATTTCCCCTCGTTAACTTTCTGCTCAACTTCCGCGAGCCGTTTTTGGGCCCTGCCGATCGCAGCCTCAATCCCCGTCTTCATGTTCTCAAGGACCTGGACCTGATTTTGGAAACTCTTCATATAAACGTCGTCGATAGGCATTTCATTCCTCCATCTATGCCGCGCTCGATAGTTAGCGGCCGTTATGCAAGCCAGACTATCTCATACCACCATTCGAATTCAGGGGTATCGGGATTTGTGGCGGTATCCCGATAAGCCAAGAGCGCGATTCCCAGTGCGAATCCGCTCGTGAATTTTCCGTATGCCCACCCCGGGTCGTCTGCCTTCCACATAGTATACGGCCCCGCCCCCCAACCTGACCAATGTGGAGTGTGGCCTGAGCTTTGACTGGGGCCCACATATTTAATGAACGGTAACGCGACTCCAGCGTCAGCCTGCACAACCCAGGCGTCGACCCACCTGGGTTCTTCGGAGGTGAGGCCTGTGATCGGACCCGTCGGCCACTCGACCCGACCATTGTTAAGTGTCTGCGTAAGGTCCCAATTGGCTGCCATGACATATCTCCAATCGCTGGCGGGCGACTCGCCCGGATTCGTGAACAAGAGATCATATGCTCCTCAACTATGTCCCATTTCTTCGAAATCGGCTAGGTTATCTATTAGGTGTAGATAATGTTCCGTAGGCGCTCGCGCACGAACTTCTGGAACGGGTCCGACTGCTAACCGTTCATTGGGGATGCCTCGAACTTCCGCAGATGGCGCAATCGCGGCGTCCAGAATGGTCGCCAACAATCTCTGCTTTCAGGCAGTGGCAACGGTCACCTCAATGGCCGATATCAGGCGCAGAGCGGACAGGTTCCACGATCGGCCAGTGCGCAGTTAATCGACCACACCACTCAAGGTATCAGCACGACCTTGCCGGTCGAGCGGCGCTCCTCCAGCAGGCGGTGCGCTTCGTTGGCCTGGTCGAGCGGATAGCGGCCGCCTTGCGTCACGGCAAACTGGCCGCCGGCGGCCAGCTGGAAAAGGTCCGACAGGCTGGCCCTGAGGCCATCGGCAGAGAGCAGCGGAAGCAGGGCAAAACCTCGCAGGGACTGGTTCCGGGTGATCATCGCTTCCAGTTCCGCAGCGCCGATCGCGTATCTGCCCAGCGCCGCAAAGACCAGCTCTCCGCCTGGCGCGAGAGCCTGCAGCGACGCCGCCGTCATCGAGCCGCCGACAATGTCGTAGGCGACATCGACGCCGGCGCCGCCCGCCGCTTCTCGTACACGCATGGGCCAATCCGACGTGCTGTAGTCGACCGCGGCATCGGCACCAAGCGACAGGGCAAGATCGAGCTTGGCCCTGCTGCCGGCGACCGCAATCACGGCACTGGCGCCCCTGGCGTTTGGCGAGCTGGACCAGCAGGGATCCGACACCGCCTGCAGCTGCAGTGACCAGCACCGACTTGCCGGCGGGCGGGCTTTGCCGCAGCAGATGAAAGGCCGTCAGCCCCTGCACCATCAAGGCCGTCGCGTCTTCGAATGAGAGTGTCTCCGGCAGTGGAACGGCCAGCTTTGCGTCGATCGTCACATAGTCGGCATAGCCACCAAACGGGCGCTTCGAAGCGAACAGCGGCGCCGCGACGCGTGTCCCGGTCAGCGAGATGTCGACCCCGTGACCAAGCGCCTCCACGGTGCCGGCAGCCTCGACGCCGAGAACCATCGGCAATTGCGGCGTCACCGCGTAGCGATCCCCGCGCATCAACACTTCGAAGAAATTCACGCCGGCCGCATGAACGCGGATCAGCACCTCGCCTGTTTGCGGCTCTGGCTTCGGCATCTCGACGACGTCCAGGACATCGGGACCGCCGAAACGGTTCAGTTGAATGGCTCTCATGGCATGCATCCATCGCTATGGCATCGGCTGCTGTTTGCCACTATCTGCCTGATCGCGACTACACACTCATTTGTCCCCTGCTGACCAGGAGGTGACCATGGCGATGCCGACCAAAACGGGGCCGACCAAATGGGTGCCGACAAAAAGGCTGCTCAAGAGACTGCCTCTGCTGCCGGCGGAACGCGCGCTGAAGGTGATCTCGGGCCGATGGAAGGCTGTCATTCTCTACCATCTCTTCGACGGCCCCCGGCGGCTGTCGGCGCTGAAGACGCTGGTGCCTGATATCACCCAGAAAGTGCTGATCCAGCAGCTTCGCGAAATGGAGGAACACGGCCTTGTCAGACGCGAGATCTTTGCCGAAATCCCCTCACGCGTCGAATATTCGGCGACGCGCCTCGGCCTCAGCCTCGAGCCTATCCTTCTGGCGCTCTGTGAGTGGGGCCAGCACCATGCGGATGAGTTGAACGAGATGGACCGCCTCGCCGACTGTATCATCAGGCCTCGGCAGGCGCGGCAGCCAGCCATCGCCTGAATCAAAAGGGGCGACGCAAGCGCCGCCCCGGGAACCCTTGGGAGGATTGTTCTGGTCTGCGGTTCAGGCCGCCCTGACTTCCTCGGCCACCGCGTCGGCCTGGCGCGCGGCCTTCAGCACTTTGGCCCACCATGCAACGTCGTTGACCAGTGCAGTCGCCGCCTGGTTCAGGTGCTCGAGCTCCTCGAGCTTCTTTTCACCTTGCCGGACCGCAAGGAAATCGCCCCACGCAATATGGACTGCCGACTTGACCGGCGCCATCTGCAGCTCGACCGCATGTAGTCTCAGCTGCTCGACGGCGCGCGCGCCGCCGACGCTGCCATAGCCGACGAAGCCTGCCGACTTCTTGTTCCATTCATTGGCAGCGTAGTCGATCGCGTTCTTCAGCACGGCGGTCGGGCCATGGTTGTATTCGGCGGCGGTGAAGATGAAGCCATCGAATTCGGCGACCTTCTTCTGCCAGCGCTTGGCCACTTCATTCTGCGACGGCGCCCAGGCGGACGAAGCGACCTCGTCGAAGAACGGCAGCGGGAAGTCGCGCAGGTCGACCACCTCCACGTCGATGTCGGCATGCGACTTGGCGATCTTTGCGATCCACTGGGTCGGAACGTCGGCGAAGCGTGCGGCGCGGGTCGAACCGATGACAATGGCGATTTTGGGTTTGGACATAGAGGGGCTCTCCTTCAGGCGAATTTCTGGTATCGTTTAGATACCTGAGCTATATGAGTGACTGCGCCGACGAGGCGCAAGGAGGCACCTTTTTGATACCAAGGCACCCGCACCGCACCGAGGACTGCCGCGCCATCTCGGAAATCCTGCAGCGCGTCGGCGACAAATGGACCGTGCTCGTCGTCGGCAAGCTCGGTGACGGGCCGCTGCGCTTCAACGAATTGCGCAGCGCCGTCGGCGGCATTTCGCAAAAGATGCTGACCACCACGTTGCGCGGGCTGGAGCGCGACGGCTTCGTCACCCGCACCGTGTTTCCGACCATTCCGCCACGCGTCGACTATGAGCTGACCGACCTTGGCTACGAGCTGCTTGTGCCGGTCGGCGCACTCGGCGAATGGGCGCGCAAGAACACCGAGCGGGTCAAGGCCGCTCGCGCGAGGTTCGATGGGCTTCATACCTGAAACTCTTGCGCTGCAAGGGTTTGCGCACGCGCGTAGCGTAGACGAATTCTACGGCTGCATCTGCATTCCGGCCCGCACGGCTTCTGTCCCGTTTCGATTTCGGGCTCGGTTGACCACCTTGCCGTCGATGGCGCCCCTCGCCGCAATTGCTTACGCTCCTCGCGCCGGTGTCTTACGTCGCGTCGCAGGCAGATTTCGCAGCTCGGCACTTGCCGCTTGAGGGTGCGGTTTTCGGAGCCGCAACTGGCTGCGGCCTCGTCTCGTTTGACCTCGCTCAGGCGATCGCGGCCATCAGGCAGAACAAGGCGAAGCGCGCCTGCCAATGCGCCGTTCAGCAATCGTTGACGCATTGTCCATGCGCTGCCGGATATGGTCACGGCAATGTGCAAACGCGACGCATCGCCATTCGCATGCAGGAGGCTGGCAGCGGCGCGCCGATTAAGCTGACTGCGTCCAGCCGGTCAGCTTTCCGCCGGAACGGCCTTCGGCTTGCCTTCGCCGTCCAGCGCCACCATGACGAAGTCGGCGTGGGTGACCTTCTCCATCAGGTCGGAGAGGTAGCGCTGCGCCCATGCCTCGACCTTGAGCGTCATCGAGGTGCGGCCGACGCGCTCGACATGCGTATAGATGCACAGCGTGTCGCCAATCTTCATCGCCTTGGCGAACGACATTTCCTTCACCGCCGCCGTCACCACGCGGCCCTTGGCGCGCTCGGCGGCGCGGATACCGCAGGCAAGATCCATCTGCGCCATCACCCAGCCGCCAAAAATGTCGCCCGCCGCATTGGCATCCGAAGGCATGGCCAAGGTCCTCAGCGTCAGATCGCCGATCGGCCGTCCGTCCGCGTAATGCACCATGCGCCAAAATCCCCTCGATATCGATCTTCTCCCGTATCGGGATGGCACCGATGCGTCAACGCGCACTGCCAAGTGCTAGACTGCGCACAGTGAGTTGGGAAAGGCAGCTGACATGGAACTAGCCTCTCGCCCTCTGACATCTGATCTATGGCCCACGCTCGAGGAGCTGTTCGGTGAGAGCGCCGTCTGCAGTCGCTGTTGGTGTATGTACGGGCGGATCGGCAGTTGTTATCGAAAGCGACCAGGCGAGGAAAACAAGGCTGCGTTCCGGCAAGCCGTCGAGCATGGTCCGCCTCCAGGCGTACTTGCTTTCGACGGCGATACTGCTGTCGGCTGGTGCCAGGTGACACCGCGCGATGCCGTGCCCTGGCTCGATCGGCTGTGGCAGCTCAAGCGGGTGGATGATGCGCCGGTCTGGTCCTTGTCCTGCCTCTACGTGCGAAAAGCATACCGCCGGCAAGGCATCACGTCCCACCTGATCGCAGCGGCGCTGGAATCCGCAAGGCGCGCAGATGCCCCTGCGCTTGAGGCCTACCCTTTTGATGCCGATGTATCGCCGAGCGCTTCCGGCAGCGGATACGCCTCCACCTTCGCTCGCGCCGGGTTCAGGGTCGTCGCCCGCAGGGTGACGGCCCGACCGATCATGCGTTATGATTCAGGCAAAATGCTGATCATGGCGTATGATGCTCCGACCGCTTGTCCTCGAGGCAAAGGCCGCTTCGGTCAGGGCACCGAATGCAAACGAAGTGCCGGTCGCTTTTTTCACAGGCGATGCCGGAAGCTCCGGTGATCGCGGCGGCTCGCGGCGTCTAGGTTGAGCAAAATTTCGGAGCCGGCCGCAGCCATCATGCAGACCTATGATTTCATCATCGTTGGCTCCGGCTCGGCCGGCTCGGTTGTGGCCGAAAGACTGTCGGCTTCCGGCCGCTTCTCGGTTCTGGTGCTCGAGGCCGGCGGCAGCGACCGGCGCTTCTACGTGCAGATGCCGCTCGGCTACGGCAAAACCTTCTTCGACCCGGCGGTCAACTGGAACTACAAGACCGAGCCGGACCCCGGCCTCGCCGGCAATGTCGACCATTGGCCGCGCGGCAGGCTGCTCGGCGGCTCGAGCTCGATCAACGCCATGGTCTGGATCAGGGGCGCGCGCGAGGATTTCGACGATTGGGCAGCGGCCGGCAATCCCGGCTGGGGCTTCGACGACCTGCTGCCCGTCTTCAAGGCGCTGGAGGACAATCAGGCCGGCGCCGATCAATGGCGCGGGGTTGGCGGCCCGCTGCGTATCAGCGACTGCTCGACCGCCGTCCATCCGCTGACCAAGCGCTATCTGGCGGCCGCCAATCAGGCCGGCCTGCCGTTCAACCCGGATTTCAACGGCGCCTCCCAGGAAGGCGCCGGCATTTATCAGATCACCACCAAAAATGGCCGCCGCATGTCGGCCGCCCGAGCTTTCCTGCGCCCGGCGATGAAGCGCAAAAACCTCCGCGTCGAGATCAACGCGCTGGCGACCAGGATCCTGTTCGAGGGCAAGCGGGCCGTTGGCATCGAGTATCTCCAAAATGGTGAGACGAAAACCGCCCGCGCCGGCCGCGAGATCGTCGTGTCCAGCGGCTCGATCAACTCGCCGCAATTGCTGCAGCTTTCCGGGATCGGTCCCTCGGCGCTGCTTGGCGCGCTTGGCATTGGCGTCGTCCACGCCAATGAGAATGTCGGGGCGAACCTGCAAGACCATGTCGGCATCAACTACACTTTCAAGGGCAAGCTGCCGACGCTGAACCAGATCCTGCGCCCGTGGTGGGGCAAGCTCATGGTCGGCATGCAATACGTGCTGATGCGCTCCGGCCCGCTGTCGCTGTCGATGAACAATGCCGGCGGCTTCTTCCGCACCGACCCGGCCGCGGCACGGCCCAACATGCAGCTTTACTTCCAGGCGTTCTCGACCGTCATTCCGAAGAGCGGAGAACGCCCGATCCTGACCCCAGATCCGTGGCCGGGCTTTTCCATCGGCCTGTCCAACTGCCGCCCGTCGAGCCGTGGCGAGATCATGATCCGCTCCAGCAATCCGCGCGACTATCCGAAGATCGTCGCCAACGCCTTCTCGACCGAGGCCGATGTCGCCGAAATGCTGGCGGCGGTGAGGTTCATCCGGAAGATCGCCGCCATGCCGGCAATGGCCGAGATCATCGAGGAAGAGGTGTTGCCGGGCCCGTCAATCACCTCCGACGCGGATCTCATCCAGGATTTCAGAAAGCGCTCGGGCACTGTCTACCACCCGGTCGCGACCTGCCGCATGGGACCGGACGCTACCGCCGCCGTCGTCGACCCGCGCCTGCGAGTTCACGGCCTCGAAAGCTTGCGGGTCATCGACGCCTCGATCTTTCCCGATAACATCACCGGCAACACCAACGCCGCCGCGATCATGACCGGATGGAAGGGCGCCGAACTGGTTCTGGAGGATCAAAAATGAAAATCACCGACGTCAAAACCTGGGTTGTCGGCAATCCGCCGCCCGGCATCGGCGGCAAGTATTTCATCTTCGTCAAGCTCACCACCGACGGCGGCGTCGTCGGCTATGGCGAGGCCTACAACGCCACCTTCTCCGCCCACGTCACCGCGAGGATGATCGAGGACATGGCCGAGCGCTATCTGATCGGCCGCGATCCGCACGACATCGAGAACTTCTTCCGCCGCGCCTATTCGTCCGGCTTCACCCAGCGCCCCGACGTGTCCGGCATGGGCTGTTTTTCGGCGCTCGAAATCGCCTGCTGGGACATCATCGGCAAGGAGGCCGACAAGCCGGTCTACAAGCTGCTCGGCGGCCAGGTTAACGAAACGCTTCGTTCCTATACATACCTCTATCCGCACAGCGGCAGCGTCCATTCGGAAGATGCCCGCGGCAAGAACGTCTACAACGACCCCGACCTGGCGGCGGAATGCGCGCTCGAATATGTCGAGCAGGGTTTTAATGCCGTCAAGCTCGATCCGGCCGGCCCCTACACCGCCTTTGACGGTCACCAGCCGCGCCTCGTCGACATCGATCTCTCCGCCCGCATGATCAAGGCGATCCGCGAGGCGGTCGGCTCAAGGGCCGACATCCTGTTCGGCACGCATGGCCAGTTCACCGCATCGGGCGCGCTGCGCATGGCCCGCGCCATCGAACCTTACGACCCGCTGTGGTTCGAGGAGCCGGTGCCGCCCGACATGCCCGAAGTGATGGCGCAGGTGGCGCGCGGCACGTCGATCCCGATCGCCACCGGCGAACGGCTGACGACCAAGTTCGAGTTTGCCCGCGTCATCGAGAACCGCGCCGCGACCATTCTGCAGCCCGACCTCGGCCGCTCCGGCGGCATTCTCGAAACCAAGAAGATCGCCGCCATGGCCGAGGCCTATCACATCCAGATCGCCCCGCACTGCTATTGCGGGCCGATCGTCGGTGCGGCCAACATCCAGCTTGCCGTGACCTTGCCCAACTTCCTCATCCTGGAATCGCTGAAGCAGTGGGACGGTTTTCACGAGAAGCTGCTGAAGAAGAAGATCGAGTGGCAGGACGGCAACGTCATTCCGTCGAAGGAGCCGGGCCTTGGCGTCGAGCTCGACGAAGCCGTCTGCGAAGCGCATCCCTGGACCGGCACAGACCTGCATCTGCAGATGATGCAGACGCCGTTGACGCCGTGAGCGCGCGCAAGAGATGCGACCGGGTTTCCCGGCTAGGCTCAAGCTCTGCCGTCAGGTAATTGTCGCGCGATTCCAGCATGTTGGCCTGATAGCCTAAATCCCGATCGAAGCGACCGGAACCAAGGTCTCAACAGCTTGATTCAATACCTCAGCGTCAGCGCGCCGGGCAGGATCTCGAAGGTCGCCGGTATGCGCCCCGGCGACTCGCCGTCTATGTCGACCAGCGCGCCGTTCTTTTTCACATCGCCGAGCGGTTCGACAACGACTTTCCTGCCGCGCAAAATGGTGATTGCCGGGTGGTTGCGATGCCGGCCGCCATAGAGCAGACGGATATCCCAGATCAGCTTCAGCTTGCCAGCCGCGCGCAGGACGACGATGTCGAACTGGCCGTCGTCCAGTTCGGCATCCGGCGCGATCATCATGCCGGCGCCGAAGAACTTTCCGTTGGCCACCGCCACCAGCGCGACGCGCGCCTCGACCGGGACGCCGTCGTCGACGGTGATCACGACGTCCTGGAACCGGTAGCGCATGAATTCCCACACGGTGCGCCAGTAGAACAGCGCCTTGGCCGACACATTGCCCTTGCGCTTGTCGGCGTTGACCGCGCGGTCGGTGGCGCCCGACAGGCCGAGGCTGGCGATGTTGATGAAATGGCGACTGGCCAGAGCGCCATGGTCGTCGACATAGGAGATGCGGCCGGCATCGACCCTGCGGGCCTTGGCCTCGGCGATGCGCTTCAGCGTCAGGTCGACCTGGTCCGAAAGACCGAGCCCGCGGGCGAAATCGATGCCGGCGCCGCAAGGCAGCAGGCCGAGCTCGGCCGTCCGGCCGCTTTCCGCAAACGCCTGCAGCAGCCCGTCGGCGACTTCGCTGGCGGTGCCGTCGCCGCCCGCCGCGATCACCAGGTCGAAGCCGCTGGCGGCAAGGACCAGCGCCAGCCGTTCGGCGTCGCCGGTCGCCTGCGTCTCGCGCAGCTCGAAATCGCCGAAATGTTTCCTGAGCGAAGCGCTGACCTCGGGCCAATGCCGCTTGAGCCAGCCGCCGCCGGCAATCGGATTGAGAACCACCCCGACCTTCAAGAATGCCTCCCCATAGGATAGCAACGACACTGCTGTCCTAAAATCCTTCGCCGGCATTGAAGCCCGCGCCGCAGTGTGGGGCAAGAGCCGAATGTTCGATCTGCTGCTCGCCGCAGATCAGGGCCGTGTCCCCGCCTCCTGCATCTCGGCAAAATAAACGCGCCGATGCAGGCGCTGATCCCCGATAATCCCGCTATCCACAGGCTCGCAGCCGTTTCGCCAAACGCTTATCTCCCGTACATTAAACCCATCTCAGGCGGCTACCGATTGCCAAGTCGAAAGGCGAAGCGAGACGGCAGATTTCCTGAGGCCCGTACGGCCCGAATGAAGGCAGGCTTGCCTGTTTTGAGGACCGAGACCTACGGGGCCGCGGAAAGCGTGCGAACGCCTACGGCGGACCGATGCTGCCATGAAGGACGGCAAAGACCTTCGATGGCGCGCTGGACGAAGCTTGCAAGGGTGGAGACTGGCGAGGTCCCGAACGGACGCTGCCCTCGGGCGGTGGCTGGCAGGACCGTCAACATCAAGGCCGGCATGGCGCGACGTCTTTACGGAAGTTGCTGCCGCGACCGTGTCCTGATCTGACAGGGAGGCGCTGGAGAAATCCCGGCGCCGACTGTTTTTTGGGCTTCTCTCGCGATTTGATCGCCTGTCTCTCGCGGTTCGCTAGGAGGGAACTTCCTGGTGTTGATTCAGAAACTGGCAGCAGACCTCAAGTTCGGGCTAACCCGCCGCCGCGTCCTTTGCGCCGATCTTGCGCACCAGCGCCGCCGTCGCCAGCATCGCCCCGACGTCGGCGATGATAGGCGCGACATGCTTGGCGTAGTCGAGCGGCACCGAGATATCAGGCAGCTCGAAAAAATTCCTCGTCTGCGGCAGGAGTAAAAAGCCGTCGCTGCCATTGAGCGCGACCCGCGCCGGATCATCAGGCCACGTCTCCTTGAGCCATGTCAGTGCCTGCGCCAGCCGGCCGCTCACCAGCGGCTGCGCCGCCTCGATGTTGTCGCTGCGGAAGTCGTAGGCGGCATCGAGCTCGGGCACCCCGCATGACAATTCCTGCATCTTGCTGGCGAACATGCCGCGGAAAAACCCGGCGGCCATGTCGGTCCGGCGGGCGGCCACCAATATGCCGGGGAACGGCACCATGGTCTCGAAGGCAACGACGATCCCCTTGAATGCTATCGTGCCGCCCGTGCCTTGCCGGAGATCGGCTTCGTAAAGCTCGAACGGAAATCCCTCGTAGCGGCCGGAGACAATGTCGTCGAAGCGCTTGGTGTTGAACGTGCCGATCGTCTCGCGCGGCAGCCGGTCGAACGAATTCGGTGTCACCTCATGCTCGTAGCGCAGGTCCCTGATGAAGCCGAAGATGATCGGCAGCAGTGTCTTGCGGTGCTGCAACCTGCTCGTAGGCTTGATCGCCTGGAAATAGAGCAGGATCGCCGCCACCAACCCGACGACATAGAGCAACACATGCGGCGTCGAGAACCATTGCTCGTAGGGATCGGCGATCCTGTTAAAAAGCCAGGCGACAAGCGCCACGAACACCAGGACCAGGCCGATGAACAGCGGCACCCGCCAGCGGACTTGCCGATAGGCCGAAGCCCTTTCGGCCTCATAGGCCGCGAGATTGCTCTTGATGCCGGCGATGTCAGCTTCATCAGGCATGAAATCCGCTGCTTCCATCGCCATCCCACGCCTCCTAACAAACTCATGATAGCCGATTTTATCGACATCTCGACTACAGCACTGAGAGGCAGCGCTTCTCAAGCAGATGTTTGCGCTGCCCCTCATCCGCCTGCCGGCACCTTCTCCCCGTGAACGGGGAGAAGCCCGCTGTCGCTGCGCTGGCGCTCGTTCGGCGAGGCTGTGATTCGCGAAGTCATCAAATGACGGCGTCTTTCTCCCCGTTTACGGGGAGAAATGTCCGGCAGGACAATGAGGGGCAGCGCCATACTTGTGCGATAAGCAACGTGCGACTAGCCGTCACTTACGCGCTACGGAAAAATCGCAGTCAACCGGCCTTCGACTTTGCTGCGCATTCGGTCCTCCAGCGCCTCAACCGGAAGCAGCCGCTCATGGTCGCCGGCGCGCAGCCGCATGAACGGATGCAGCCGGTAGGCGGCAATGGCGCCACGCTTGCCGGCGTCGGCGCTGATATCGACGGTCAGGATGCTACCAATGCGGCCGGGCCATGGCTGCCGCGCAAAGGCGGTGCCGAGGAAATCGCCGAGGCCATAGGCGACGAGCGCCTTGCCGATCCGCTCCACCGGCTGCACGACATGGGCATGATGGCCAGCGATCAGCCCGACGCCCTGCGCGGCCAAACGCCGGGCCAGCACGCGCGTTTCAGCCTGCGGAAAATGCCGGAACTCCCAATCCCAATGTGGCACGGCGCAGGTAAGGTCGACGGCGTCGCGGCGCGGCCATCGTGCCGGCTCGCCTTGCATCGACACTCGGCCGGCGAACGCCGCCGCGCCGGCGTTGCGCCACAGCGTGAAGGCGGCGAAGCCTATTGTCAGCGGCCCGACTGCGACGCGTTCGACCGGACCGGCGGCCGCGGTACCGATGCTGCGGATGCCAAGCCGTTCCAGCGCTGCCACGGTCTCGTCAAAACCCTCGACGCCCTGGTCGAGCGCATGGTTGTTGGCGAGCGACAACACCAGCCTATCGCGCGAGATGCCCACGGCGGCCAGCGCCTCGGCAAGAAACCGCTCGGTCATGGCATGACGGGTGCCAAGCTTCGTGCCCATCGCCGCGCTCGGTCGCTCCACCACAGGGCTTTCGCAATTGCCGATCACCAGATCGGCGGAGCCGAGCAGCGTGGCGATCGCCGGGTCGCACTGCGGCGCGCTGCGATTGGCCACCGCCGAGATATCGCCGACAAAGGCGAGCCGCACCGTCCGCGCCGGTGGCGGCTCGATCATGTTTCCTGCCGCTGGCGCAAAGCCTTGGCGATCGCCGCTGAGCGAAGGCTTCAAGAAGCGTGGCAGCCAGGACAGTTTGTAGGAAAGCGGATAGTTCGACACGCGCAGCCCTGCACCGGGATGAACGGCCACGGTAGACGATGCGCCCGATATAGCGAAGCGCCTCCGTTCGCAATCGTGCGGCCAGATGCCCAGCAGTAGGCGCAACACACAAGATGCGTATATTGTTGCCGCCGAACAGCATACAGGAAGACCAAGATGACGCGATTTTCGAGCCTGCTGGCATCCGCCCTTCTTCTGCTGCTGCCGGTTGATTCCGCCGGTGCCGCGGCCCCCGAACCGGCCGCCCTGTTCGAGGCAAAAACCGTAGCCGACCGCGACAGCACGCTTGCTGCGCTGGAAGCCGCTGCGCCCACTGATCCTGGGTCGGCCTACGCCACCGGCGCCGGCCAGTTCTTCACCGCGCTGGAGATCCTGGCCGGCGGCCTGCACCGCCACGGTTTCGAAAGCCCGCAATCGTTCATGCTGCCGCTGATGCGGCTGCCGGTGCCGGACAATCCCAATCCCGCGCCACTGACCTACGACGGCTTCCGCGCCATCCTGGTCGCCTTCCGCGATCGGCTGGAAAAGTCCGCAGCCACGCTTGGATCCGTGCCTGCCGATGCCGACATCGGCATCGAGGTCGACCTCACCCGTCTCGGCATCGACCTCAACGAGGACGGCCAGATCGCGCCGGACGAAAGTGCCGCCGCGATCATGGCGTCCCTGTCACGCGGCGGCGGTGCGCCAGACCCGGCCGCACCCGCCCTCACCTTCCGCTTCGACCGCGCCGATGGCTACTGGCTGCAGGGCTATGCCGAATTCCTGATGGCGCAGGCGGATTTCTGGCTGGCGCATGACTTCAGCAACGCCTTCGACGGCTCGTTCCACATGCTGTTTCCGCGCGCAAAACTGCCGCTGCAGGACACGCTCGTGCCGCCGGACGGCGGCATGAGCGGCGGCATGTTGTCGGCCGAGTGGCGCATCGCCGACTTCATCTCGCTGGTTCATCTGGTCAATTGGCCGGTGGTCGAGCCGGAGCGCCGCCACGCGGCGCGCCGCCATCTCATGGAAATGATCCGGCTGTCCCGCGAAGACTGGAAGGCGATCCGCGCCGAGACCGACAACGACCGTGAATGGCTGCCCGGCCCGCAACAGAAAGGCGCCAGCCCGCTCACCGGCCTGGAGGTCGGCGAGGAGCAGGTCCAGGCCTGGCACGCCGCGCTTGATATGGCCGAGGACCTGCTCGAAGGCCGCACCTTGCTGCCGCATTTCCGCTTCGCCGACAAAGGCATCAACATGAAGCGCTTCTTCGACGAGCCAAAGCCCTTCGACCTGATGCTGTCGATCACCGGCCCGGCCATCGCGCCCTATCTCGACAGCGGAAAGATTCTCACCAGCGAAGAGTTCGACCAGATCCGGCGCCAGTTCGACGGCGCCGGGTTTTTGACCTTTGCGCTGTGGTTCAACTGAGGGCGCGTTCGACATCGCTCCTGACACCCTTGTGTCAGCAGCCTGGTTTCCTCTCGCGCCCCTGGCCACTCCGCTCTTTCCATTTTGGCCGATACCTCCCATATTCGGGGCATGGCCAAACTTCCTGACAAAAAGACGCCGCCGCCGGCGCGTGACGATCGTGCTTCGCCGCCCAAGCGGCGCAGCCCGTTGACCGATTTCCTCGATGCGTCGGAGCCATTGCACAAGGGCGGCTTTGCCGAGGCGCCGCAGACCGAATTCTCAGGCACGCCGCTGACCGGCTCGATCGCCGATTGGGCCGAGCAGATCGAGCAGGAAGCCGAAAAGGAAGGGCGCCAAGTCTCCCCCCTCGAGGGGGAGATGTCGCCGAAGGCGACAGAGGGGGTCGGCAAAGGAGGCGCTCAACATGAGGGCACGTCGAGCCCGGCCGCACCGACCCCACCCGGCGGGTCCGCCGCCACCCTCCCCTCAAGGGGAAGGGAAGTCGCCAAGGCGAAAAAGATCCCTGAACGCTCCTCTTCCCCTGGCCGCACGGCGCGCGGCACCTCCATGGGCGGCGCGGCTTCGGCGCGGGAGCGAACCGCGGCCGGCCTCAATCCGGTTGCCGGCCTCGATGTTTCGCTGGAGGAAGCCGAGACCATGGCCTCCGGCGGCGTCACCGCCACCGTGGCGGCGCTGTCGGCGCTGATCGAGTCCGGCAACCCGCTGCACAAGGACGGCGTGCTGTGGACGCCGCATCGCCCAGCCCGGCCCGAAAAATCCGAAGGCGGCATTGCCATCAAGATGGTGTCGGATTTCGAGCCGGCCGGCGACCAGCCGACGGCGATCAAGGACCTTGTCGAGGGCGTCAACGACAACGACCGCACCCAGGTGCTGCTCGGCGTCACCGGCTCGGGAAAAACCTTTACCATGGCCAAGGTGATCGAGGAGACGCAGCGCCCTGCCTTGATCCTCGCCCCCAACAAGACGCTGGCCGCGCAGCTTTATTCCGAGTTCAAGAAATTCTTCCCGGAGAATGCCGTCGAGTATTTCGTCTCCTATTACGACTACTACCAGCCGGAAGCCTATGTGCCCCGGACGGATACCTTCATCGAAAAGGAATCCTCGATCAACGAACAGATCGATCGCATGCGCCATTCGGCGACGCGCTCGCTGCTGGAGCGCGACGACGTCATCATCGTCGCCTCGGTGTCCTGCATCTACGGTATCGGCTCGGTCGAGACCTACACGGCGATGACCTTCCAGATGCAGATCGGCGACCGGCTCGACCAGCGCGCGCTGCTCGCCGATCTCGTCGCCCAGCAATACAAGCGGCAGGACATCAACTTTGTCCGCGGCTCGTTCCGCGTGCGCGGCGACACGATCGAGATTTTTCCGGCCCACCTTGAGGACCGCGCCTGGCGTATTTCGCTGTTCGGCGACGAGATCGAGGCGATCACCGAATTCGACCCGCTGACCGGCCAGAAGACCGGCGAATTGAAGAGCGTCAAGATCTACGCCAATTCGCACTATGTGACGCCGCGCCCGACCTTGAATCAGGCTATCAAGTCGATCAAGGAAGAGCTCAAGCAGCGGCTGGTCGAACTCGAGCGCGCCGGACGCCTGCTCGAGGCGCAGCGGCTGGAGCAGCGCAGCCGCTTCGACCTCGAGATGCTGGAAGCCACCGGCTCCTGCGCCGGCATCGAGAACTATTCGCGCTATCTCACCGGCCGCCAGCCGGGCGATCCGCCACCGACCCTGTTTGAGTACATCCCCGACAATGCGCTGGTCTTCATCGACGAAAGCCACGTCACCATCCCGCAGATCGGCGGCATGTATCGCGGCGACTTTCGCCGCAAGGCGACGCTGGCCGAGTACGGTTTCCGTCTGCCGTCCTGCATGGACAACCGGCCGTTGCGTTTCGAGGAATGGGACGCGATGCGCCCGCTTTCGGTCGCGGTTTCGGCGACGCCCGGCGCCTGGGAGATGGAGCAGTCCGGCGGCGTCTTTGCCGAGCAGGTCATCCGCCCGACCGGCCTGATCGATCCGCCGGTCGAGGTGCGCCCGGCCAAGACCCAGGTCGACGACGTCGTCGGCGAAATCCGCGAAACGACAAAAGCCGGCTACCGCACGCTGGTCACCGTGCTGACCAAGCGCATGGCCGAGGACCTGACCGAATATCTGCACGAGCAGGGCATTCGCGTCCGCTACATGCACTCCGACATCGACACGCTGGAGCGCATCGAGATCCTGCGCGATCTGCGCCTCGGCGCCTTCGACGTGCTGGTCGGCATCAACCTTTTGCGCGAAGGCCTCGACATTCCCGAATGCGGCTTCGTCGCCATCCTCGATGCCGACAAGGAGGGTTTTTTGCGCTCCGAAACCTCGCTGATCCAGACCATCGGCCGCGCCGCCCGAAACGTCGACGGCAAGGTCATCCTCTACGCCGACCAGATCACCGGCTCGATGGAGCGGGCGATGGCCGAGACCAACCGCCGCCGCGAAAAGCAGATGGAGTGGAACGCGGCCAACGGCATCACCCCGGAATCGGTCAAGTCGCGCATCTCCGACATCCTGGACTCGGTCTACGAGAAGGACCACGTCCGCGCCGACATCTCGCAGTTCACCGACAGCGCCGGCGCGATGATGGGCAACAATCTGAAAGCCCATCTCGACGCGATGGACAAGCAGATGCGCGACGCAGCCGCCAATCTCGATTTCGAGAAGGCAGCCCGCATCCGCGACGAGATCAAGCGGCTGCGCGAGATGGAACTGTCCATCTCCGACGATCCACTGGCCAAATATGCCGACATGGAAAGCCCGGTTTCGGGCCGCGAAAAGGGCAAGCACAACAAGGGCCGCGCCATCCACCGCACGGTGGATGACGACGGCAAGGGGCTGTTCCGCAAGCCCGCGCTCGACGAGATGGGCGCCGACGGGGCCGTGCCGGTCAAGAAGCCGCTATTCGCCAAGCCTTCGCTCGATGCGATGGGTCCGGGCACCGACATGCCGACACCCGCCGGGGCGGTGTCACGCTCGCTGTTCAAGAAACAGTCGGCCGAGGAGGCGCACGGCTCCGATTTCGGCATCCCCGGCGAGCCGACCAAGCCGCTGTTCAAGAAGAACTCGCTCGATGAAATGACGGTGCGACGGACTGAAAAGCCTGTTGAGGGCAAAGTGCCGGCCAAGCCACAGCCGATCTCCCGCCAAACGGGCGCGGAGGAACGCGACGATTCGGCCAAACCAGTTATCCGCCAGCGCGCCGGCATCGGCTCCTACGAAGATCCAGCCGATGCCCGCCGTGAAAAGCGCCGGCCGGGTAAGACGGGCAGGCCGGGACGGTAGCGAACTTCCCTTCTCCCCTTGTGGGAGATGGTGGCCGAGCGAAGCTCGGTCGGATGAGGGGTGTTCCAGCTTGGCAAAAGCGGTGCTCCGTCCAGCACCCCTCAACCGTCTCGGCGCTGCGCGCCGATCCACCTTCTCCCACAAGGGGAGAAGGGATGCGCCCGCCCTTGCCATCGGCCCCTCCCTTGGTGTAGCCAGTTCTACAACTCGAACGTCTTGAAAGGAGGGCTGCGTGCATATCGACCACCACCGTCAGCGCGGCCCTGCCCCTGCCCTGCGAGCTTGCTTGCAGGGCTGACCAGAGACGGTCCGGGTTTCTCCCGCTTCGATTTTCTTGGTCTGCCCTTCGTGGTGCTGCAACGCCGAGCCTGCTGGCCTGCCTGCGCACCGTCGAAGTGCATCGAACCGGAATTCATTCCGGGCAGACCAGAGAAACCAACATGGCCCTGATCAGCCTCAAGTCCCTCGGCGTCACCATGAGTGCGCCGCTCTTCTCCAACCTCGATCTCAGCATCGGCACCGGCGACCGGCTCGGCATCGTCGCCGCCAATGGCCGCGGCAAGTCCACCTTGCTGAAGTGCCTGACCGGCGAGATGGAGCCGACGTCCGGCGACATCACCCGCACGCGCGGCCTGCGCGTCGGCTATGTCGAGCAAGCCATTCCCGCAGCATTGGCCGAGCACGGCTTTCAGCAGGTGGTGGCCGACGCCTTGCCGGCCGAGCAGGCCGAAAGCGAGCAATGGCGCGTCGATGTCGTTCTCGATTCACTCGACGTGCCGCAGCCGATGCGCGAGCGGCCGATGCGGGCCTTGAGCGGCGGCTGGCAAAGACTGGCGCTGATCGCCCGCGTCTGGGTCACCGATCCCGATGTCCTGCTTCTCGACGAGCCGACCAACCATCTCGACCTCGCCAAGATCAGCCAGCTGGAAACCTGGCTGAACGCACTGCCGCGCGAGGTGCCGGTGGTGATCGCCAGCCACGACCGGGCGTTCCTCGACGCGACGACCAACCGGACGCTGTTCCTGCGCCCCGAACAGTCGCCGGTATTCTCGCTGCCCTATTCCAGGGCACGCGATGCGTTGAGCGAAGTCGACGCCTCGACCGAGCGCAAGTTCCAGCGCGACATGAAGGTGGCGCAGCAATTGCGCCGGCAGGCGGCCAAGCTCAACAACATCGGCATCAATTCGGGCAGCGACCTGCTGACGGTCAAGACCAAGCAGCTCAACCAGCGCGCCCAGCGCCTCGAAGAGGTCGCAGCACCGGCGCACCGCGAAAAATCGGCGGGCGCGATAAAGCTCGCCAATCGCGGCACCCATGCCAAGGTGCTGATCACGCTCGACGACGTGGCGGTCGCAACGCCTGACGGCACGCTGCTGTTCAGGACCGGCAAGCGCCACATCTGCCAAGGCGACCGCATCGTGCTGCTCGGCCGCAACGGCGTCGGCAAGTCGCGGCTGATCAGCCTGATCAGAAATGCCGTCGTCGAGCCAGAGACGGCAACACAAGGCGTGAAGGTGACGCCGTCGACCGTGCTCGGCTACAGCGACCAGGCATTGTCGGGCCTCAACGGCGAAGACACGCCGCTGGCGATGCTCTCGCGCAGATTCGATGTCGGCGAGCAGCGCGCCCGCTCGCTGCTCGCGGGTGCGGGCGTCGGCATCGACATGCAGGAGCGCAGGATAGGCGTGCTGTCGGGCGGGCAGAAGGCGCGGCTGATGATGCTGGCGCTTAGGCTCGCCAATCCCAATTTCTACCTGCTCGACGAGCCGACCAACCATCTCGACATCGACGGCCAGGAGGCGCTGGAGGCGGAATTGCTCGCCCATCAGGCGAGCTGCGTGCTGGCATCGCACGACCGCTGCTTCATCAGGGCGATCGGCAACCGTTTCTGGCTGATCGAGAAGCGGCGGCTGGCCGAGATCGACAGCCCGGAAGACTTCTTCCGATCGGTGGCAGAAGCGGGCGGTTGAAGCTTTGCGGCAAAAAAATCCGACGCTCTGTCGGATCATGGCCGCGCGCGACGTCCTTGGGATGCCGACACGGTGATGCCGGCGCCAATCGAGGAGAGAGCATCATGTCCATTCTGTCGTCCGTCGGTCGCATCGCGACCCGTTACTCGGCGGCTCGCGCCCGTTACCGCAGCGAGCGCGCCCTGCTTTCATTGCCGATCGAACTGCGCAAGGACATCGGCTGGCCGGAGATCGTCGTCGACGCGCAAAACAGCCGTCGGATTGCAATCTCCCTGTCCGAGGCAAGATGATAAGAGACCAACCGGCCGCAGCGGCGCCGTCATCAGCCTTGCGCGTCGCCCAGGGTCACTCCAACCGCCGGCGGCCCGGCGCATCTGGTTCCGGCATTAAAGAAATGCATCTGACGTGTAGGATCGCCGCCGCTTCATTCGTCCTGTGGTCCGCAAGGTCAAACCAAACGCAGAGAGGAGCAAAAAGATGAACGACCAGCCCCAAACCCAGCCTAAAGCGAAAGTCCTCGGCGGATTGACGCCCTACCTTCAACTGGACGGCGCCTTCAAGGCTTCGGAATTCTATCAGAAGGCGTTCGGCGCCGAGCAGGTGTTCTTCTACCCGCCGGACGAGCAGGGCCGGACGATGCACATCCATCTCCACATCAACGGTTCGACCTTGATGATTTCCGACTTCTATCCCGAGCACGGAATGGCCCCGGTGAAGCCGCAGGGCTTCACCATGCAGCTGCATCTCGGCAGCGACGACATCGACGCCTGGTGGCAGCGCGCCATCGATGCCGGTTGCAAGGTCGGCACGCCGCTGCAGGTGATGTTCTGGGGCGATCGCTGGGGTCAGTTGACTGATCCCTTCGGCGTGGAGTGGGCGATGAACGCGCCAGTAAAGGCGGCGTAGCGCCACCGTTTCTTCCTTCTCCCCTTGTGGGAGAAGGAAAATCCAACAAGGAGAACCCACAATGTCCTATGTTGATGGTTTCGTTCTCGCCGTACCCAAGGCGAATCTCGATGCCTACAAGAAAATGGCGCAGCTGGGCGGCACCGTCTGGATGGAGCATGGCGCGCTCGCCTATGTCGAGTGCATTGGCGACGACCTGCCCTATGGCGAAATGACCTCGTTCCCGCGCGCCGTGCAGGCCAAGGACGACGAGATCGTCGTCTTCTCGTGGGTCGTCTATGAATCGCGGCAGAGCCGCGATGCGGTGATGGCCAAGGTCATGGCCGATGAGCGGCTGAAGTCCGACTGGTCGGCGATGCCGTTCGACGGCAAGCGCATGATCTTCGGCGGCTTTCAGCCCTTCATTGAGTTGTAGGCCCGCATTACGCCAGCCGGTCGAGCAGCGGCTTGAGCCGGTCGCCATAGCGCTTCCACAGATCGACCGAGCCCTGGTACATCGGCTGGCGCACCTGCGCCGCCGACGCCGTGCGGACCGGCCGATCGGTCTCGTGGAACGACAGCACTGCATCGTCCCATGGCAGGCCGAGATAGGCGATCAGCGCCCGCGTCTGCCCTTCCTGGTCGGCGACGAAATCCTCATAGCGCACATCATGCACGACATCAGGCAGAACGGTGCGCCAATGCGCCATGATGTCGGTGTAGAGATTGTGGAAATCGGCAAGCTCGCCGAGGTCGTAGCCGTAGCGGTGGCTGTCGCCGCGGAAATGCACCTTGTAGATCGACAGGCAGGTCGCCGCCGCGTCGCGGGCGCAATGGATGATCTTGGCCTTGGGCAGCATCAGATGAATGAAGCCGACCAAAAGGAAATTGCCGGGCATCTTGTCGGTGACATGCCGGAAACCCGGATAGCGGGCGTGCAGCAGGTCCAGATAGGCCTGGCCTGCCTCGGCAAAGGCTTTGTCGGGCAGGTCAGCGATCCCGCTGGGGAAACCGCCCTTCATACCAGGCGGAAACTGTTTTCCCACCGCCGTCTTCAATATGCCGAGCTCGCCCGCGCCATAGACCTGCGGATGGCTGGCGATGATCTGCTCGACCAGCGTGGTGCCGGAGCGCGGCATGCCGACGACGAAGATCGGCGTGTCGTCGGCAATCCCGCTCGGTCTGTGCTTGTCGAAGAAGGCCTTGTCGAACACCGCCTTCATCGTTTCGAATTCGGCGCGTGTCTTGCCCGCATCATAGTCGATGCCCATGCGGCGGATGGCATTGCCTTCGGCGAAATAATCGAAGGCACGGCCATAATCCTTCAGATCGTCATTGGCCTTGCCGAGGCCGAACGAAAGCTGCATGCGCGCCAGGCTGCCTTCCGGCGCCTTGGCGTGCTGCGCCTCCATCCCGGCAAGCTCGGCGTCGCGCTCCTGCTGCCGCTTGACCTGGGTGAGCATCAGCCAGGCCCTGGCCATGCCGGGATCGACCACCAGCGCCTGCCGGAAATGCTCCGCTGCCTCTGCGAGGCTGCCGTTCTCCATCAGCCCGACGCCCAGACCGTGCAGCAGGTCGGCGTCCTTCGGCCGAATTGCCAATGCTTCGCGGAAGACGGCGAGCGCCTCGTCGAGCCGCCCAGCCTCCTGCAGCGTTTCGGCAAGCCCGATGCGGGCGCGGACATGGAACGGGTTGCGGCCGATGGTGCCGCGATAGATCTCCTCCGCGCCCTCGAACTGGCCGAGTTGCTTCAGCGAGGAGCCGAGATTGTCGCGCGCCGCGAGTTGCTCCGGCCGGATTGCCACCGCGCCACGGAAGAAATCGACGGCTGCACCGACACGGCCGAGGTCGCGCATCACCGTGCCGAGATTGTTGAGGAAATCTG
Organism: Mesorhizobium sp. WSM4810; assembly: GCF_055811235.1. Taxonomy (NCBI): domain Bacteria; kingdom Pseudomonadati; phylum Pseudomonadota; class Alphaproteobacteria; order Hyphomicrobiales; family Phyllobacteriaceae; genus Mesorhizobium; species Mesorhizobium sp. WSM4810. The sequence goes on from NZ_JBVVQV010000007.1 coordinate 95,111, forward strand.
GATTCTTGGGTTGCAGGCGCACCGACTGTTCGAGGAGACCAAGTCCTTCGGCGCTGCGCCCGGTCTGGTGCAGCAGCAAACCGAGGAAATGTGCTGCCGCCGCATGATTGGCCTTTTGCGCCAGCACCTGCCGGTAGAGCATCTCGGCTTCCTGCCGGCGCCCCGCCTGATGCAATTGCAGTGCCTGCTGCACGCGCTGGTCAAGCCCAAGAGGGGGCTGTCCGCCTGAGCCGAATTTGCCGCCCGCGCCTGCCGGTCTTCTCGGATCTCTGTTGATGGGAAACCTGCCGTGTTTTGTCCGCCTGCCGCGATCTAGGCCATCGGCGCGGCAGGTTCAAGGGTTCGCAGGCCAGCTTACCGGAAATCCTGGGTTCATGGGCCGGCCATGTCAGATCAGGCGGTTGGTCTCCGCAACCTGTCTGGCCCGCCGCAGCGTGCCGTCGGTGTCGGCAATCCTGCGCCTCGCTGCCTCATCACTTCTTATCGTCAGTCGCGCCGACATGACTTTTGTGGGCTTGATGATCGGCTTGATTGTTACGGTCGAGCCATCAGGCGTTTTCACGGAAACCATGGATTTTCCTTTCAAATATAAATAAAAATCTATGCCAGGATGAAGTTTTCCGGCACAATCTCAAACAATTCTTGTGAAGAGTCCGGATCGTATCACCATTTTACAAATAGCCCTAGAAAAGTAATTTTACGCCAAGATCGGCTCCAGGCGGGAATCTTCTTGAATAAACCGCAATTTTGGATTAATGAATTGAGATCGTTTTTTGGGCCAAGCTTGGCATCTCGCGGCGTCAGAAGTTCTCGACCCGCCAAACTCATTCCAGATCGCCGATACCCAAATTGCCGAACAGGGACCCACGATCTTAGGTCCCGGTGCCGCGAAGCGGGCACCACCCTATCGGATCCAAGACGACACTTCGAGGCACGAGAATGTCTGGCCGAACTACCCATTCCATCGCGCATTTCGAGGCACCCTTCATGATTGGCGGCCTGGAAGGACAATTGCCGGCCGGCGACTACGACATCGACCACGATGAGGAGCTTGTCGATGGCATCTCGTGGCTTGCCTGGCGCCGTGTCGCCACTTTCATCCACCTGCCGGCAAGGACGGTGAAAAGCCAGACCAGCCAATTGGTCGCCATCGATTTCGCCGAACTCGAAACCGCGCTGAGGCGCGACCAGGAGAATGCCGCATGATCCGCTTCCAGCAGAACGCGCGCCCGCGCACCGACACGCCTGCGCATCTTTTCGCGATCGGCCAGACCGTTCGCATGAAGAGCCGCACCGGCCTTGTTCAGAAGACCGCCGAGCTGTTCCAGATCAAAAGCAGGCTGCCGGTCAAGGACGGCTCGCCGCAATACCGCATCCGCAGCAACGAGGAGACCCATGAGCGGGTCACCACGGAAGACAATCTCGAAGTGGCCGACGATCCAAACGGCTAGCCGCCCATCAACCGTCGCCACCATGTTCATCAATCACGAGGGACCAGGAAATGGCCAAGGGTCAACAGCGCAGCAACCGCGAGACACGCAAGCCCAAGAAGGACAAGACGGCAGCAAAGCCGGCCTCGCCCTTCGGCTCGGCTGTCAAGCAGGCGGAAGCCGGTTTGAAACCGAAGTCCAAGGGCTAGCGGCGGACGGATGAGCAGCCCTGCATTCATCCAGCCATCGCGGGCCGGATTATAGATCATGTAATTTCGAAGCCCTATAAGGTCCGCTGGAACCGGGCCCGATCACAGTTGGCTGCCTGGCGGGCCGCGCGCGAAATCGTCGCTCGCAGCCGAATGCAGGGAGGCGCACATGGACAGGTCGCGCATCATCGTGACTGCGGTGGTGCTGGCCCTGCTCGGTGCGATAGTACCCATCGCGGCGATGTTCCACTTTTCATGGGTCCTGGCGGTTCAAGAAGAACACGAGCGGCTGGAGCTGTTCGCCAACCGCGCGATCGCCAGGGCCAGCATATCCCTCATGGATGCAGCCGGCGCGTTGCGGGAGATCGACCGGTTCACCGGCGACCGCTGTTCGGTGGACCACATTGCCCGCATGCGGCGGCTCACCATCAACACGCGCTCGATCGAAGAATGGGCTATTTCGAAAACGGCCTGCTCAAATGCACATCCTGGGGACCGACCGAGGGACGCGTTACGCAAGCCGCACCGGATTTCACCGCTGCAGACGGCGTTGCCGTCACTGCCCGGATACGGCCCCTGGCCAACCTGGACCATCCGCTGATGGCCCTGCAGTACAAGCGCCATAATGTCCTTATCGACCCCCTGCGCTTTGTCGACATCGTCGTCGATCCCGACGTTCAGCTTGCCCTGGCGACAAACACGGGCGTCCTGCTCAGCGCGCTGAACGGGCCTGATCCTGCCCGCATCGGCAAGATCATCGCCGACCCTGGCAAAGGCCTGGATGACGGTCATCTGTTTGCCGCGGTGCGCGGGACGGACTGGATCGCCGTCGCCACCGAACCGGAAAGCCAGATTGTCGACAGCGTGCGCAGGCGGCAATTGCTGTTGCTTCCCCTCGGCGCTTTCATCGCCGCTTTCATCATCGGCATGGTTGTCTGGCTGTCACGACGGCGGCTGTCGCCGCTTGGATAATTGCAGATTGCCGTGCGCAAGCACGAGTTATCGTCCACTATCAGCCGATCGTCGCGCTCAGGACAGGCAATTGCGTGGGTGCCGAAGCGCTGGTGCGCTGGAGACGACCCGACGGCACGCTGGTCCGGCCCGATCTCTTCGTCCCGCTGGCCGAAGAGAGCGGCCTGATCGCGGCAATCACCGACCAGATCATCGCCCTTGTTGTTTTGGACCTGAAAAAACTTCTTGTCGCCAATCGTTCGCTCCACATCGCGATCAATCTCAGCCCGGCCGACGTCAGAACGGCAAGGGTCCTTCCGGTCATCGAAAAGGCCCTGCAGCACACCGGAATTCAGCCTCGGCAGATCTGGCTGGAGGCGACGGAGCGCGGTTTCGTCGACGTCGATTCAGCGCGTTCGACCGTCATTCGCGCCCGCGAGCTTGGCCATGCGGTCGCAATCGACGACTTCGGCACAGGTTATTCGAGCCTGTCCCATTTCGAGGGCCTGCCGCTCGATGCGCTGAAGATCGATAAGTCGTTCATCGACACGATCGCTACGGATTCCGCCACCAGTTCCGTCACGCCGCATATCATCGACATGGCCAAGACGCTGAAGCTGAAGATCATTGCCGAGGGCGTGGAGACGCAGGCACAGGTCGACTACCTGATGGAACGCGACGTCGACTATGGTCAGGGTTGGTTGTTTGCCAAACCTATGCCCGCGGCCGAGTTCATCGCCTATTGCCGCAAGGCCAGGCCGCCGACGTAGAAGCAAGAGCCGCCAGCTGCCCTCGCGCGGCTGCGCCCAGTTGATGGATGAGCCTCCCCGCCCGGAGACGGGGAGGAAACCAGCCTCTCAGCAGGGACCGTCGTCGACGATGCGATAGTCGGCGGCGCGAGCCTCGCAGGCGTTGGGGAAGGTGCGCAACGCGCTGCCGCGGCGGGCGCAGACCGGGCGGTATTCGCGCGTGCAGAATGTCTGCTCTCCATCACCGCCACCGTCGCGGCACTGGCCGTCGCTGATGATGCGATATCCGGCCCGCTCGGCAAGGCAGGCATTGGCGAAGGTCTGGCGGTCGCCACCGCGCCGCGCGCAGACCGGATCATATTGTCTGGTGCAATATTGCGGCTCGGGCCGAGGCGGGCGGTAGCCCGGTCCGTCCTCCTCCACCACCACCGCGGTACAGGCTGCAAGAACTGCCGACAGCAACAGGATGGCAAAACCCTGTCGCGAGAAGATTGCCGCAGGAAATTTCATCACCAGACCTCCCTCTAGCCCCCGCTCGAATGCATGTCACCCAAAAGCATGCCCACGGGGCTCTGACCCGAGGGTGCGAAGCGGTTTGGGACAACGGCATGCGCAAAAGCAAAATGCGCCTACACGCCAAGCCGATCCTCGCCATTCCACCCGCCGAATGCAACCCCTGTTTGCAGGCTCCCAGCAGGCTGGACCATGCGTGGCCGGGCTATGGCCGATGACCACCGGGCGAGCACCCCGCTTTGTCGATGCCATGTGTGCGAAGGCGCCCATGAGCGGCCGTTGGCGCTACCTTGCAACCATCGCGTTTCCGTGCGATAAATTTTGTGTTCGGGCATTTGCGACCCGGAGAGCGGAACGTTTTGGACGACCTTTCCCCGATACTGTGAATCTCTGACGGCCCCGTTTTTCGGCGGGGGTTCTAACCATGCGCCAATGCATGACTGCCGAAGCAACCACCGGGACTTGCCCACGGCGTCAGGCGGCGGGCAAACCACAAAGACTGACACGGGTGAAGGAGTTTCCCCAATGGCCCAGACCGGCACCGTTAAATTCTTCAACGCTACCAAAGGCTTCGGCTTTATCACGCCAGACGACGGCGCCAAGGACGTGTTCGTCCACATCTCGGCGATCGAGGCTTCGGGCCTGCGCACGCTCGTCGATGGCCAGAAGGTCACGTTCGATGTCGAGCCCGACCGCATGGGCAAGGGGCCGAAGGCGGTCAATCTCCGCGCGGACTGAACCGTCGGCGCGCATGTCCGCCCGGACGTGCCCTAGGGGACGTGCGAAGCCGGAGGTGCCAGGAATGAGCCCGAGGCCGCTCCAAAGGCCTTGAACCGGCTTTCAGCGCCGGACCCGAGTTTCGAAGGCGCGGCGGTTTCGTCGCGCCTTTTTTAGTGGCAGGGCGGCAAGCCACTGCTCGCAAAACTTTCTCTTGCCGATGGCGCTAAAATAAACGACAAATTTCTACTCGGGCATTTGCCGGCCCGAAACTGGACTTGATGGGATCAAAGGAGCTTCCCATGCCGCAGACCGGCACCGTCAAATTCTTCAATCATGCCAAAGGCTTCGGCTTCATCACGCCGGATGATGGCGCGAAGGATGTCTTCGTCCATATTTCGGCCGTGCAGGCGTCGGGTCTTCCCGGTCTTGAGGATGGGCAGAAGGTGACATTCGACACCGAGCCGGACAAGCGCGGCAAGGGTCCGAAAGCCGTCAACCTGTCGATCGGCTGAGCCGAGCTCGAGACAGCGTCGGGCGGTCCGCTGGCGCAGCTCCGCTCCTTGTCGAGCGTACAATATTTGTGCCTTGCGCCATGCCTGATCGATAAATCGACTGGTCCCAGCCCGCCAATTTCGTTCAGCCCCCGTTCAGCCACGGTCGCCTATTAATCTTCGGTAAAGCCGGACCGCATCCCCCAGATTACCCACAGATTACCCGGGCCGCAGATTACCCGGGCCGGCATGAAGGAGACCGAGATGAACCGAATTCTCAAGACCGCCGTCCTGTCCGCCGCGATCGTTGCAACCACGCTCGCGACCTTGTCGGCGGCCAGCGCTGGTGACTGGCGCCACCGGCACCACCATCGTGGCAATGGCGATGCGATCGCGGCAGGTGTCCTTGGCCTCGCGGCCGGCGCCCTGATCGTTGGTGCGCTCAACAACCCGCAGCCCAGCTATTACGACCCCGGTTATGACGATTATGATCGTTATCCACGGCGGTCCGCCCCGGTGCGCCGCTACTACGCGGAACCGCGGGTCGCCTACAATGACGGCTATGCCGAGCCATGGACCCGTGGCTGGTATGAATATTGTTCGGATCGCTATCGCTCTTTCAACGGCCGCACCGGCACGTTCACCGGCTATGACGGCGAACAGCATTTCTGCACCGCGAACTGAGGCTTCCCTGCCCCCCCAAAAAAGCGCTGTCCGCAAGGACAGCGCTTTTTTTTCGGCGTCATAAGGAAAGGAGAGACCGACGCGCGCCGCGTGAGGCTCCGCAGCCACGACGCGTTTAAATCAGGAAGGGGTTGCTCCGGCGCTCCTCGCCGAAGCGGCCGCCGGGACCATGGCCGCAGATGAAGCCGATGTCGTCGCCGAGCGGCAGAAGCTTGTCCTTGATCGAGGCGATCAGCGCGGCGTGGTCGCCGCCCGGCAGATCGGTGCGCCCGACCGAGCCGCGGAACAACACGTCGCCAACATGGGCGAACTTCGCAGCACGATTGTAGAAGACGACATGGCCGGGCGCGTGGCCCGGGCAATGAAAGACTTCGAACGCGTGCTGGCCGAACGAGACGGTATCGCCTTCGCCGAGAAAGCGGTCGGGCACGCAGTTGCGCACCGGATCGGTGATGCCGTAGTGTTTCGCCTGCTTCTCGAGATTGGCAAGCAACGGACGGTCGGCCTCATGCGGGCCGATGATCTCGATGCCGAGCGCGTCCTTCAGCTCCATGGCGCCGCCGGCGTGGTCGATGTGACCATGCGTGATCCAGATCGCGCCGGCGTTGATCGCATTGTCCTTGAGCACTGTCAGCACCTTGTCGATGTCGCCGCCGGGATCGACGACGACGCCTTGCCTGTCGTCCATGTCGAAGAGGATGGTGCAGTTTTGCTGGAAGGCCGTGACCGGCACAATGCCGGCGTTGAGCTGACCCATGATCGTCCTTTCGCTGTGTCGCTTCTGATTTAGAGACACACGCGAACGTCGTCCGTTATCGCAAAACCGCTGCACACTTTTGCGCGACATGCATTAGCGGTTTCGGGCTTTTGCGTGGGCGGCTTCGGCCGCCCGTTTCATTTTTGCGTTGTCGCGACAGCCGGATGCGGTGGCGACATGCATGAACAACAACCTAAAGCGCATCGCGTGAGGTCGGTCGAACGCGACGCGCTTTAGGCTTACTTCTTCGTCGCGTTCATGACCGCGCCGATGATGGCCGTCAGAATGGCGCCACCACCGGCACCGCCGAGGATGTTCTGCACATTCAGCGCGCTGCCCAATCCGCCCGTTGCTGCTGCGGCTGCAGCCGGATCGATCGTGCCGCCGCCGAGCAGGCTGCCGAGGATGGCCGCACCGCCGACGCCGCCAAGGGCGCCGCCGAGGATTTTGGTAAGCTGCCCCATTGCCGCTGTCTTGAGCGCGGCGCCCACCGCCTGGCCACCAATGACACCCATAATCACCTGAACAATGATCTGAAGAAGCGTGTTCATGTCCATATTGCCAGTCCCTCCATAGCTGCCAGCCTCCCGGGCCGACAGCATCATGAGACGCCGAACTGGACGAAAGTCAAATGCCGAGGTGCTTAAATAAAAGGGGCAGTCCGAAAACCGCCCCTACTTGTTAAAAAAGTTGTGACTTTCGTTATTCTGCGGCAATCGCATGCTTGGGTTGAACGGCTGCAGAATAGTCGTTCATCAGAGTCTTGGCGATTTCGCCCACCTCGAATCGGTATGGACCGATCTCTGAAACGGGCGTCACCTCGGCCGCCGTTCCGGTGAGGAAGCACTGCTGGAAGCCTTCGAGTTCTTCCGGCATGATGGTGCGCTCGATCACCTCGAAGCCGCGATCCTTGGCAAGACCAATGACTGTACGGCGGGTGATGCCGTCGAGGAAGCAATCAGGAGTGGGGGTGTGGATCTTGCCGTCCTTGACGAAGAAGATGTTGGCGCCGGTTGCTTCCGCAACCTGGCCGCGCCAGTCGAGCATCATGGCGTCGGCATAGCCTTTGGCTTCGGCGGCATGCTTGGACATGGTGCAGATCATGTAGAGGCCGGCGGCCTTCGATTTCGACGGCGCGGTGCGCGGATCGGGGCGGCGCCATTCGGCCAGATCGAGGCGGATGCCCTTCAGCTTCTGTGCCGGATCGAAATAGCTGGGCCACTGCCAGATGGCGATGGCGCAGTTGATCCGGCTGTTTTGCGCCGAGACGCCCATCTGTTCGCTGCCACGCCAGGCGATCGGCCGGACATAGGCATCCTGAAAACCCTGCTTCTTCAACAGCGTGCGGCAGGCGTCGTCGATCTCGGCAACCGAATAGGGAATCTTGAAGCCGAGCAGGCGTGCCGATTCGTGCAGGCGCTCGCTGTGATCGGTCAGCTTGAAAATCTCGCCGCCATAGGCGCGTTCGCCCTCGAACACCGCGCTGGCGTAGTGCAGGCCATGGGTCAGCACGTGGATCTTGGCGTCGGCCCATTGGACGAACTCGCCGTTCATCCAGATAAAGCCGTCCATTTGGTCAAAGGGAACGGATGCCATGGTAACCTCCCGCGGGCGGCCGCCCGCACATTATCGTTGCGCGTTTCTTGTCAGCCGCACCGGGCGGCCGCTATCTCGAAGCGTAGGCGGATATATAAGGTCTGGCAAACACAGGAAGTTCCGGAAAAACGGCTTTCCCTTGCCTTTTCGTTCGCAATCCGCCGAAAAGCTTGTCAAAAATTACCATTGCCGGGAAATTACGTCAATAGTACTGACATAATTTCCCTTTCGCACGGAGAAATGATGACGGATCGCAGCCACCCAGCCGGAAAACCGATCAGGACGGCGATCACCGACGAGGACGGCATCGACTTTGCCATCATCGAACTGTTCTTCTTCGCCTATCGCGATTTTACCTCCGATCCGGACCAGATCCTGTCCGACTATGGTTTCGGCCGCGCCCATCACCGGGTTCTGCATTTCGTCAATCGCAGGCCGGGCCTGACGGTCGCCGAACTCCTCGACGTGCTGAAGATCACCAAGCAGAGCCTGGCGCGCGTGCTCAAGCAACTGATCGACACCGACCACATCGTCCAGTTGCAGGGTCCGCGCGACCGCCGCCAGCGCGAGCTCTATCCGACAGCTAAGGGCCGCGCCCTGGCGCTGGCGCTGGCACGGCCACAGTCACGCCGCATCCATGCTGCATTGGAAGATTCCGGAGCCACCGAACGCGCCTTGATCGAGCGCTTCCTGGAAGCGATGGTCAATCCGGAACTAAGGGCGCAGATCGACATTGTGCCCGCAAAAACGTCAGGGAAAAGCCATGGAGACCATTGAAAAGGTTGATCAACCGGCAGCACCGGACGACGATGCGCCGCATCTGCTGGTGATTGATGACGATACCCGTATCCGCAATCTTCTCAAACAATATCTGACCGAAAACGGCTTTCGTGTCACCGTTGCCGGAAATTCCGGCGAAGCGCGGCGCAAGCTCGCCGGCCTCGATTTCGATCTGCTGGTGCTCGATATCATGATGCCGGGCGAAACCGGCGTCGATCTCGCCAAGGCATTGCGGGCAACCAAGAACGTGCCGATCCTGATGCTTACCGCGCTGTCCGAGACCGACAGCCGGATCACCGGGCTCGAGGCCGGCGCCGACGACTATCTGCCGAAGCCTTTCGATCCCCGCGAATTGATCCTGCGCATCAACAACATCCTGCGCCGCGGCGGTCCGGCAACGACGCCCAAGGTCGAGCAGCTGGTCTTCGGGCCTTACACGTTCCAGATCGCCCGGCGCGAGCTCAAGCGCGGCGGCGAGGCTCTGAAGCTGACCGACCGCGAGCAGGAGATCCTGGCGATCTTCGCGGCCCGTGCCGGCGAAACGATACCGCGTCATGAACTTGTCGGCGACGAATCCGAAGTCGGCGAGCGCACCATCGACGTCCAGATCAACAGGCTGCGCCGCAAGATCGAGCGCGATCCGTCCAATCCGGTCTGGCTGCAGACCGTGCGCGGTATTGGGTATCGGCTCAGCGTGGAATAGACTGCCGCCCGCAGCCCCTTGTCGAGCGGCTGCGGATGAGCAAAAAGGGCGAATGGCGACCACGCAACTGGAACGGCCGGGAGATCGGGGCTTGAGCGCTCGCGCCAGGCGGGCACTGAAGGCCGTGCCGCTTGCCTGGAAACGGTTCTGGCGCCTGGTTTCGCTTTACATGCCGAAGCGGCTCTATGCCCGCTCGCTGATCATCGTCATCGCGCCGATGATCCTGCTGCAATCGGTCCTCGCCTTTGTCTTCATGGAACGCCACTGGCAGACCGTGACGCAGCGCCTGTCGCAGGCCACGGTCCGCGACATTGCCGCGATCGTCGACCTGGTGGAAACCTATCCGCACGACGCCGACTACGCCAACATCATCCGCATCGCGCAGGATCGCATGCAGCTGAAGATCGACTTGCTGCCGCCCGATCCGCTGCCGGCGCCCGGTCCAAAGCCGTTCTTCTCGATCCTCGACGAAATTCTCTCGTCCGAGATCACCCATCAGATCAACCGTCCGTTCTGGATCGATACGGTCGGCAATTCCAATATCATCGAGGTCCGCGTCCAGCTCGAAGGCAAGGTGCTGCGCGCCTTCGTGCGCCGCAGCCAGGCCTATGCCTCGAACACGCACATTTTCCTGATCTGGATGGTCGGCACCTCGCTGGTGCTGCTGATGATCGCCATCCCGTTCCTGCGCAACCAGATCCGGCCGATCCTGACGCTGGCCGAGGCCGCCGAAAGTTTCGGCAAGGGCCGGCCGATGCCGCTCGATTTCCGTCCGCGCGGTGCCGAGGAGGTTCGCCGCGCCGGCTTTGCCTTCATCCAGATGCGCGAACGCATCGAACGCCAGCTCGAACAGCGCACCGCCATGCTGAGCGGCGTCAGTCACGATTTGAGGACCATCCTCACGCGCTTCAAGCTGCAGCTTGCGCTGACCGGGACCAAGGCCGACACCGAGGCGCTCGGCCAGGACATCGACGACATGCAGTCGATGCTGGAAGGCTATCTCGCCTTTGCCCGCGGCGAGGCAACGGAAGACGCCGGCCGTTTCAACCTTGAAGCCTATTTCGACAAGCTCGGCGAGGAGGCGACGCTGCGCAAGCGCAAACTGTCGACCTCGCTCGCCGGCGATCCAAATGTGCATGTGCGGCCCCACGCCTTTGCCCGGCTGTTGTCCAATGTCGTCGGCAACGCCTTCCGTTATGCCAAGGCGGTTGAGATCAACGCCAACCACGGCCGCGGCTCGCTGCTCGTCACCATCGACGACGACGGTCCGGGCATTCCGCCTGAAAAGCGCGAGCACGTGTTCAAGCCTTTCGTGCGGCTTGACGAAGCCCGCAACCTCGATGCCAGCGGCACCGGCCTTGGCCTTGCCATCGCACGCGACATTGCCCGCAGCCATGGCGGCGACATCATGCTCGACAAGAGCCCGCTCGGCGGCTTGCGCGCCGTCATCAAGGTTCCTGCCTGATTAGAGCGACGTGCGTCCAATTGGACGCACAAAGCACGCTCTAACACTTTGAACTTACGCATCGTGCTTTCAGGTGTAGTAGACGGCCATCGGCTATGCCTTTATCGGCCCGTCATGAAACCATGCTGAAGAGCGCGCATGAAGCGCGTGATCCTGATTGATTCGGCCTTGCGGCCTCGCATCAAGGAAACCGACGACCTTTCAAGCAAAGGCCTGCTATGCGCATCCTGATGGTCACCGACGCCTGGCGCCCGCAAGTCAACGGCGTCGTCCACACGCTGGAACGGCTTTCGGAAACCCTGAAATCCTTCGACGTCGAGACGGACTTCCTGACCCCGAACATCTTTCGCACCTTGCCGCTGCCGACCTACCCGGACATCCGGCTGGCGCTGACGACGCCAGGCCACGTCGCGCGCCTGATCGAAGCGCGCAAAGCCGATCATATCCATATCGTCACCGAAGGCCCGCTCGGCATCATGGCGCGGCGCTATTGCCGCAAGGCCGGCCGGCCGTTCACGACAAGCTATCACACGCGCTTTCCGGAATATCTGAGCGCGCGGCTGCCAATACCGGAAGCCTGGGCCTATCGCTGGCTTCGCGATTTCCACAATTCAGGACAAGGCACGCTGGTCGCCACCCAGTCGCTGGCGGACGATCTGGCGGCGCGCGGCTTCACCAAGCTCAGGCCATGGACGCGCGGCGTCGATACCGACCATTTCCGGCCGGACAAGAAAAAGGATATGGGGCTCAAGCGACCGATCTTCCTCTGCGTCGGCCGCGTCGCGATCGAAAAGAACCTGGCCGCCTTCCTCGACCTGGATTTGCCCGGCAGCAAGGTGGTCGTCGGCGAGGGACCGGAGTTGGCCAGGCTCAAGGCCAGATACCCCGATGCCCATTTCCTTGGCCACCGCCCGAACGACGAACTGGCCGAAATCTATGCCTCGGCCGATGTCTTCATTTTTCCCAGCCGCACCGACACGTTCGGCAATGTCATCATCGAGGCGCTGGCCAGCGGCACGCCGGTCGCAGCCTATCCGGTGACCGGGCCGATCGACATTGTCGGCGACGGCGTCGGCGGAGCCGTATCGAATGATTTGCGTGAGGCCGCGCTCGCCGCGCTCGATGTCGACCGCGCCGAAGCGCGCCAACGGGCAATGCGCTATAGCTGGAAGGCCTGCGCGGAGATGTTCCTGGAAACGGTTGGAGAGGCGCTGGGCACCCAGCGAAAACTGACACCACCTTTCGTCATCCACGGGCGAAGCGGCGGCAACGCCGGCGCGCAGACCCGAGGATCCATTTCGTGACCTGCGAGCGGCCCGTTTCGGTGAAGAACTTGTTGGGTTGAGGCGGCGGCGGCTCCACAGGTTCATCCGGAACGCTTTGCCGAAAACAGGGAAGCGCAGGCGCTGATCGATTTCAATTACTTGCGCTAGGGTGCAGCTCTTGGCGTCCGTCAGGATCGTGACTGCGCTAGCTGAGGCAGCGACCCGGTAGCGGACCCCTCCCGTCGGAAGCAGAGAACGCCGTTGATCAGTTGAAGGTGTGCAGCCGGAGTTTCAGGCTGCCATCTGCCTGCTTTTCGAAGACGTGGGTTGCCACCCCGGCCCACGGCTGATCCGCACCATTGGCGTCTTTACCCTTGGCCGACCATTTCGCCGTGCCAAACAGCAGGTTGCCGTCACCTCCTGCTTCGATCAGTTCGAGCTTGTGGCCTGTCACTCCCATGCCGAAGAGGCCGCCAAAGAATTTCTCGACCCCGTCCGGTGCCTTGATGACGTCATGGGTGGCGGGTAAGAAGATCGCGTCGTCGGTGTAGAACGCCGCAACCGCCTTTGCGTCTGCTTTGTTGAACGCAGCGTCCCAGGCCACGTAAGCGGCTTTCACCTGATCGTCGACGGGGTCAGCGTTGGCGGGCGACCACGAAAAGAGGCAAAGGGAAAGCACAGCGAAAATCGCAGTCAGCAGTCGAACCATCGTATCCTCCCGAGAATTGGCGGCACAGCCCGACAGATGCCGCGTCAAAACAATACGCCTGGGCCGTTGGGCTGTCGACTAATCCGTTTTGGGTGGCCGCCCACAACGAAAACTCAATCGATGTAGTCGCCGAGAACGGCAATCACGTGCAGGTCAAGCCTGTGGGCACCCTTGGTTCATTCGCGGGCATTCGGCGTGGTCGCGATACTGCGGCCGAGGTTTCTGGTGATCACGACTTTTGGGGAAACCACGCGCTTCTTGAGATCAAACCCCTGGAGCGGCCAAGGAAAGTCTGCGCGTCGGCTTCGCTCCCGCTCCGCCCGTGGATGACGAAGCTAGAACAGTCGGCCGCCGTCAGGCACCCTGCGTTCGATCGCACCGAGGACGACCGCACCCTCCTCGTCGGGAAAGCCAAGCGTCAGCACTTCCGACATGAAGGGGCCGATCTGCCGCGGCGGAAAATTGACCACCGCGAACACCTGCCGGCCGATCAGCGTCTCGGGCGCATAGTATTTGGTGATCTGCGCCGACGATTTCTTCACCCCGATGTCAGCGCCGAAATCGATCTTCAGCTTGATCGACGGCTTGCGCGCCTCCGGAAACGGCTCGGCCTCGACGATCGTGCCGGCGCGAATGTCGACACGGTCGAAATCGGCGAAGCTGATCTCGGGCTTGCGCTGGCTGCTCGAACTCATGGCGGGTCAGGACCTGGCTCAGGCGTTTCCGTAGGTCTCGAACAGGACGCCGGCCAGCGCATCCTTGGCCGAGGTTCCCGACCAGACGACGAACTGGAACGCCTGGAAGTAGCATTCGCAGGCTTCCAGCGCCGACGACAACAGCACCTCGACCTGCTGGCTCGACGGCTCGACCCCGCCGGCGAGCAGCAGCGACTGGCGGAACATGATCGCGCCCTCCTGCTCCCAGAGGTCGAAATGGCCGAACAGCATCTGCTCGTTGATCAGCGAAAGCAGCCGCATCACTTCGAGCGCGCGCGCCTCCGGCACCTTGATGTCGAAAGCGCAGGCCAGATGCAGCGCCTCGAAATCCTCCATCCAGGAAAATGAGACGTGGTAGTCGGTCCAGCTTCCGGCAACCGAAATCGAAATCTCGTCGTCGCCGGCCCGTTCGAAGGACCAGTCGTTGTTGTGCGCCACCTGCTCGATAACGTCCACCGGATGGATTTCGCGCGAGAATTCGAGTTCGAGAAGTTCCATGAATGCTTCCTGTCGTTCCTTCGCCTCGGCCGGCGGGGCACCCACAACGAACAATTTTGTCTAGAACTCGGACGGCCGGGACTTCGTCAACGCACAAAGACCCCAGACCGGACCCCACCGCCCGGCGCATGACCCTGCTCCGAATCATGCAACAAATTCAGTCTATTGATCGGGAGTCGCGTGACCAGCCCAATTTTTCGCACTGCGTCATTCGCATGTGGAAAGCCGCTGTCACAAAGATTCACGCAATGCCAGTAAGCGATTCACGACAAAGCGCTTTTTGCGATTGTGCTTTGTGGAAAAGTTTAACGTTATTTTTTTAACCTGGACTTTGCCGCAGCCGCAGGCGCGGCCTGCCCGGTCAGTTCGGCGAGCTTCGCCTCGAGCGTCTCGATGCGCGCAGCGAGACGGGTGTTTTCTTCCCTGGCTTTTACCGCCATGTCGCGGGCGGCCTCGAATTCTTCGCGCTGCACCAGGTCCATCGAGTTGAGAACACGCTCGGCCTGCCCCTTGAAGGCGGTTTCCACTTCGCGGCGCACGCCTTGCGCGGCACCGGCAGCGTCGGTCATCAGCTTGGCGAATTCATCGAGAATGCGGTTCGGTCCGGTCGACATGGCAAATCCTCGCTTGCTCGATTTGACGTAGTGGCGCGCGACGCGGAATGCAAGAACGTTGAGGCTGCTGCGTCATCAAGTCGGGTGCAATTTGACCTGACCTCGCAAGCCATAGCTGGTACCGTCCAAGAAAGAGCATTTTGACGGGGCCTGCAATGGCTTTCAGTGCGAATTTGGACCAGCGTCTTGCCGCACGCGACGCCGCGCTCGCCAAGGGCATCGGCGATGCCGACGCAGGGCGGGTGAAGCCTGCGGAAGAGGTGCTTGACCGCCTGGAGGCCAAATACAAGGGATTGGCCGGGACCAAGCTGTGAGGCGGCAGTACCGGCGCGATCAGCCCGCTTCCCGAAGCCGTATTTGCCGCGCCAGCGTCGCCTTGACCGGGCCAAAACCCTGCCGCATGGTCCGCGCCCGAACGTGATCGCAACCGGGAGATCCTGTTGAGCGAGTATCTTATGCTGCCGTTGGCCGTCCTGCCCTTCCCCAACATCGACCCGGTCATCGTCCAGATCGGGCCGCTGGCGGTGCATTGGTATGGCGTCGGCTACATCGTCGGCATTCTCTTCGCCTGGTGGTATGCCAAGCGGCTCGTCACCAATGCAAGGCTCTGGCCCGACGGCACCGTGCCCATGAAGCCCGAGGATCTCGACGACTTCATCGTCTGGGCGGCTATCGGCGTGGTGCTTGGCGGGCGTGTCGGCTACGTGCTGTTTTACGACCTGCCGCGCTACATCGCTCAACCCTTTGATATCCTTGCTGTCTGGCAGGGCGGCATGTCGTTCCATGGCGGGCTGCTCGGCGTCATTCTCGCCATGACGCTGTTTTCCTGGTCGCGCGGCATCCGCACCTGGTCGCTGTTCGACGTGGTGGCGGCCGGCGTGCCGGTCGGCCTTGGCCTCGTCCGCATGGCGAATTTCATCAACTCCGAACTCTGGGGCAGGCCGACCGACGTGCCATGGGCGGTCGAATTCCCCAATGGCGGGCCATTTGCGCGCCATCCGAGCCAGCTCTACGAGGCGCTGCTCGAAGGCCTGGTGCTGTTCCTGGTCCTGCGCTTCTTCACCCATTCCAGGCTCAAGCTGAAGACGCCGCGCTTCGTCGGCGGCGCCTTCATCGCCGGTTACGGTCTCTCGCGCATCTTTGTCGAATTCTTCCGCGAGCCCGACCAGCAGCTCGGCTACCTCCTCGGCACCAACTGGCTGACGATGGGCATGGTGCTGTCGCTGCCGATGCTGCTGGCCGGCATCTGGGCGATGGTGACTGCTACCGCATCGGCCCAAAAATCGGAATCGATTTTGGGGAAGCACGATGCGTAGAATCAAAGTGCCAGGGCGTACTTTGTGCGTCCAAATGGACGCACGTCGCCCTAGGGCGGTAACACAGCCACAGCCGGTATGACCCGGCTGAAAACCCGCATCGTCGAGCTGATCGGTGCGGCGGGGCCGATCCCCGTCAACCACTACATGGCGCTTTGCCTGTTCGATCCGCTGGACGGCTACTATACGACACGCGAGCCGTTCGGGGCTGCCGGCGACTTCGTCACCGCGCCGGAGATCAGCCAGATGTTCGGCGAGCTGATCGCCGTCTGGCTCTACGAAGCCTGGCTGGCGACCGGCCGGCCGATGCCGGCCACCATCGCCGAGATCGGCCCCGGCCGCGGCACGCTGATGAAGGACATGCTGCGCACGCTTGCGCGGCTCGATCCGGCGCTGACCGCCGGTGCGTCGTTCGCCATGATCGAGACCAGTCCGCGACTGGCCGATGTCCAAAGGCAAACGCTTGTCGCCACGCCGGCCGCGATCGGCTGGCACGAAAGCATCGACACGCTGCCGCAGACCCCGCTTTTCATCGTCGGCAACGAATTGTTCGACGCGGTGCCGATCCGCCAGTTCGTCCGCGCCGGAACAGGCTGGCGCGAACGGATGATCGGCCTCGATGGCGCCGACCAATTGCACGTCTTCGCCGGCGCCGGCTCGGTCGATCCAACACTGTTGCCAGACGATGCCGAAAACGCGCCACAGGGCGCGATCGTCGAGGTCGCGCCGGCCCGAGCCGCGCTGATGGCGACCATCGCCGAGCGCTTGGCCGGGCTCGGCGGCGCCGGCCTGTTCCTCGACTATGGCTACCTCCAGCCAGGGATCGGCGACACGTTGCAGGCCTTGCGCAAGCACGATCACGAAGATGTGCTGGCCAATCCAGGCGAAGCCGACCTCACCGCCCATGTCGATTTCGCCGCCCTTGCCGCGATCGTGCGGGCGCATGGCCTCGATGCCCATCTCTCCACGCAAGGCGAATTCCTGGTGGAAATGGGGCTTCTCGAACGCGCCGGCCAGCTCGGCGCCAATGCCAATGAGGCGGCTCGCGAAAAGATTGCGGGTGAGGTCGAACGCCTCGCCGGCCCGCAAGCCATGGGCGACCTGTTCAAGGTGCTTGCTGTCCTGCCTGCCGGCATCGCCGTTCCGCCCTTTGCAACGGCGGATTGACTTTTCACTGCCGCCTCTCCCACTCTCCCGCCTTCCGACTGTCGCCGTCTTTCGACTGTCGCTTGACGAAATCGCTCTCACGGACAACAACGCAGCCATGCTGAATCAGTCCAAACCGGATCCCGTTCGGTCGCCCTTGCTGGAGAAAGCGCGGGCGCAAGGCATTCGCCACGGCTATTTCACCCGCGTCGGCGGCGTCTCCAGCGGCATCTATCAGGGCCTCAACATCGGCACCGGCTCGAGCGACGACCAGACGCAGGTCGCCGAGAACCGCCGCCGCGTCGCCGACTGGATGGGCGTGCCATCAAGCCGTCTGTTGACCGCCCACCAGATCCATTCGCCCGATGTCGTCATCGCCAGGGAGCCCTTTCCCGGCGAGCGGCCGAAGGCCGACGCCGTCGTCACCGACCGGCCGGGGATTGCGGTGGGCGCCTCGACGGCCGATTGCGGACCGGTGCTGTTCGCCGATGCCGAGGCGCGAATCGTCGGCGCAGCCCATGCCGGCTGGAAGGGCGCCTTGTCAGGCGTGCTGGAAAACACCATTGCGGCGATGGAAAGCCTCGGCGCCCGGCGCGAGCGCATCGTTGCGGTGCTCGGTCCGTCCATCGGCCCGGAAAACTATGAAGTCGGCCCGGAATTCATCGCTCGTTTCATCGAGGCCGATGCCGACAATATCAGCTATTTCGCGCCATCAGCGAAGCCGGGACATGCAATGTTCGACCTCAACCGCTATACGGTCGATCGGCTGACCCGGGCCGGCGTCATCGCCGATGGGCTCGGCCGCTGCACCTACGCCGAGGAGGATCTGTTCTATTCCTACCGGCGCAGCACCCATCGCAAGGAGCCGGATTACGGGCGGCAGATTTCGGCAATCGTTTTGGAGACAGAATAATGGCGCTGCATTTCGAACGGTCGGAATTTGACGCGCGGCGCGATCGGCTGATGATCGAGATCGCCGAGAAGAAGCTCGATGCCGTCCTTTTGTTTGCACAGGAGAGCATGTACTGGCTGACCGGCTACGATACGTTCGGCTTCTGCTTCTTCCAGTGCCTGGTGGTGAAGGCGGACGGCTCGATGATCCTGCTCACGCGCTCGGCCGATCTGCGCCAGGCGCGCCACACCTCGATCATCGACAACATTGTGCTGTGGACCGACCGCGACGGCGCCAATCCGGCGATCGACCTGCGCAATTTGCTCAACGACCTCGACCTGCTCGGCGCCCGCATCGGCGTCGAATACGACACCCACGGCCTGACCGCCTACAATGGCCGGCGACTGGACGAGCAATTGCAGACCTTTGGCCAGATCGCCGACGCGTCCGGCATCATCAGCCGGCTGCGCCTGTTCAAGAGTCCGGCCGAGATCGCCAAGGTGGAAAAGGCCGCAAATCTCGCCGACGACGCGTTGGACGCGGCCCTGCCGCTGATCAAGCAGGGTGGCGACGAAGCCTTGATCCTTGCCGCCATGCAGGGCGCGATATTTGCCGGCGGCGGCGACTATCCGGCCAACGAGTTCATCATCGGCTCCGGCGTGGACGCACTGCTTTGCCGTTACAAGGCTGGCCGCCGCAAGCTGAGCAAGAATGACCAGCTGACGCTCGAATGGGCCGGCGCCTTCCACCATTACCATGCGGCGATGATGCGCACGGTGCTGACCGGCAAAGTGTCGAAACGTCACCAGGAACTGTTCGATGCTGCGCGCGCCGCACTTCTGGCGGTCGAAAAGGCGATGACGCCCGGAAATACCTTCGGCGACGTGTTCGACGCGCATGCCCGCACGCTCGAAACCCACAATTTGACCAAGCACCGGCTCAACGCCTGCGGCTATTCGCTCGGCGCCCGCTTCACCCCATCATGGATGGACATGCCGATGTTCTATCAGGGCAATCCCGAACCGATCGCGCCGAACATGACGCTGTTCGCCCATATGATCATCATGGACTCCGAAACCGAGACGGCAATGACGCTTGGCCGCACCTATCTGACGACTGAATCGCAGCCGAAGCCGCTGTCCCGCCATGATCTCGACTTGATTGTGCAATGAATCCATAATGGTAAGAATGCAAGAGGCGTTCATCGCCAGGGAGTTTTGAGGGAAATGAGGCGATCGCATGCGACGACCGTGTCATTGCTCGCGGCGCTGGCGCTGGCCGCCTGCACCAACGCGAAGGACGTTCTCGAACCCTCGGCCATCGCCCCGCAGTCGACACAGACCGTGCCAACGGCCGGAAGCGGCACGGCTGCAACACCCATCGCACCTGCGACCACCGCCCAGCCGTCCGCGACAACACAGCCTTCGGCCCCTGCGCAGCCCGCAACCGAGCTGCCGGCAAAAAGCGCCGCCGTCATCGCACGCACCCGTCTGCAGGTGGCGCCGATCGTCGGCGCCTCGGTGGAAGCCGCGACGCCATTGACCGCGCAGCTTCAGACGCGAGCCAAGCAGCGCGGCATCACCTTGGCAGGAAGCGCCGGCCAGACCCCGACGCACGTGCTGAAAGGCTATTTCTCGACGATGTCGGAAGGCAAGGATACCACCGTCATCTATGTCTGGGACGTCTATGACCCGGCAGGCAACCGGCTGCATCGCATCAACGGCCAGCAGAAGGCGGCCTCGGTCAATGGTGGCGAAGGCTGGGCTGCGGTCGCGCCGGAGACCATGCAGGCGATCGCCGACCAGACGATCGACCAGTTTGCCACATGGCTTGGCGGGCAAGCGGGCTGACGGCGGACTGACATGTTGCCGGCTTTCCTCGCCATTCATGTTTATTGAGATTAGCCGGCGGATTCCGATCACGACGCTTGCAATACCGGCACGGGCCGCTAAAAGCCCCGACTAAGGGGCTCAAGAGAGTCTGCCAGAGTCTCCATCCTTCACCAGGAACGGTGCATGAAGCTTTTCGCGGGCAATTCCAACAGGGTGCTGGCCGAAGCGGTCGCCCGCTATCTCAACATCCCGCTGGGCAAAGCCAGCGTCAGGCGCTTCGCCGATCAGGAAATCTTCGTTGAGATCCAGGAGAATGTGCGTGGCGAGGATGTCTTCATCCTGCAGTCCACCTCGTTCCCGACCAACGATCACCTGATGGAACTGCTCATCATGATCGATGCCTTCATGCGCTCGTCGGCCAAGCGCATCACAGCGGTCATTCCCTATTTCGGCTATGCAAGGCAAGACCGCCGCGCCTCGGGCCGCACGCCGATCTCGGCCAAGCTGGTCGCCAACATGATCACGCGAGCCGGGGTCGATCGCGTCTTGACGCTGGATCTCCACGCCGGCCAGATCCAGGGCTTTTTCGACATCCCGACCGACAATCTGTTCTCGGTGCCGGTCATGGCCCGCGATGTGAAGGCGAAATACAAGCGCCTTGCCAATGTCATGGTCGTGTCGCCGGATGTCGGCGGCGTGGTCCGTGCCCGCGCGCTCGCCAAGCGCATCGACGCCCAGCTTGCCATTGTCGACAAGCGTCGCGAGCGCCCTGGCGAATCGGAAGTCATGAACGTCATCGGCGACGTGCGCGGCAAGGATTGCCTGCTGATCGACGACATCATCGATTCGGGCGGTACCTTGTGCAATGCGGCCGATGCGCTGCTTGCCGCCGGCGCCACCAGCGTCACCGCCTACACCACCCATGGCGTTCTGTCCGGCGGCGCCATCGCACGCATCGGCGCCTCGAAGCTGCAGGAACTGGTCATCACCGATTCCATCCAGCCGACCCAGGCGGTGCTCGACGCCAGCAACATCCGCGTCGTCTCCATCGCCGACCTGATGGGCGAGGCGATCTCGCGCACGGCGACCGAAGAGTCGGTGTCGAGCCTGTTCGACTGAAATCTGCCCGCGATACAGCGCCGCGCGTCCAGAGACGCGCAAAGGACGCTGTAGCACCTTGATTTTGCGCATGATCCTTTCGGGGTCATGCGCTTCCGTTCGACACCCTGATGTTGTCCCTTGAGCCGCGCATATAGCCGCGTGGCGACGCCCCCAGCATGCGCTTGAACATGGTGATGAAGGCCGGCACGCTGTCATAGCCGAGATCGAGCGCCACCCTTGTGATCGGCTCGCCGTCTGCCAGCCTCGGCAAGGCCGCGAACAGGCAGGCCTGCTGGCGCCATGTCGACAACGACAATCCGGTCTGGCGATGAAAGGCGCGGGTGAAGGAACGCCGGCTCATGCCGACGATATCGGCCCATTCGTCGATCGTCGCGTGCGGCGAGGGTGCTGCGACGAAGCGCCGGCACAGTGCCGCAAGCCTTGCATCCGAAGGAAAAGGCAGGCCGAGCGGCCGTTCCGGCAGGTTCGGGATTTCATGCAGCAGGAGGCTCATGATCAGCCCGCCGCGCCCCTCCAACTCGGCGCCCTGCGGCAGCTTTTCCGATTCCACGATCAGGCTGTGCATCAGATCGGTGATGCCGACGACGCGCAAGCCATCCGGCAGCCCGGCAATGGCGTCCGGCATCACATAGACCGAGCGCATGCTGACGTCGCCAAGCATCTCGACGGAATGCTCGGTCCCGGCAGGAATCCACATCGCATGATCGGGCGGCACCATCCAGCGCCCATGCCGCGTCGTCACCAGCACGACGCCGACAAGCGCATGCAGCAATTGACTGCGGCTGTGCCGGTGCTGCGGCACGTGGTAGCCGTCGGGAAATTCGGTCGGCAGGGCCACCGCCGGCCCGACGGCCTGCTCCAGCCATTGCCAGCGGCGCAGCAGCCCGAGATCGGTGAACTGGCCGAGATCGTTGTCGCCCGCTTTGAAGATTTCTTTGCCATGCGGCATTGGCTATTGGCCCACTCGCGAAACTATTGGACCAAACCACGAAAGAAGTCGCCCGGCAAGTAACTTATAAGGCAGCGGGGCCATAAGGGCCGCCTGCGGGAGCGTCCGCCAAAAAGACCATGGAGCCTGCGTTGACTGATACGACAGCCACCTCCGCCGCCACGCCGGCGACGGCCAGCCACACTTCGGCGCAAGCGACGGCCTTCACCGTCATCCTTGCGGTGAGCTTCTGCCATTGTGTCAACGACATCATGCAGTCGCTGCTGTCGGCCATCTATCCGCTGCTGAAGGACAATTACCGTCTCGATTTCTGGCAGATCGGCCTTTTGACCTTCACCTTCCAGGTAACGGCGTCATTGCTGCAGCCGCTGATCGGCATGGTCACCGACAAGCGGCCGATGCCCTATTCGCTGCCCTACGGCATGGCGTCCTCGCTGATCGGCCTGATCGTGCTGGCCTATGCCGGACACTATTGGCTCCTGCTGATCGGCGCGTCGCTGATCGGCATTGGCTCGGCGATCTTCCACCCGGAATCCTCGCGCATCGCCCGCTTCGCCTCGGGCGGCAGGTTCGGCCTGGCGCAATCGCTGTTCCAGGTCGGCGGCAATCTCGGCCAGGCCATCGGACCGCTGCTCGCCGCCTTCATCGTCGTGCCGTTCGGCCAGACCAGCATTGCGTGGTTCGCAGCCGGATCGCTGATCGGCATCGTCGTGCTGTGGCGGGTCGGCGGCTGGTACAGCCGGCTGCGCGCCTCGCTCGCCAACCGCAAGGCGGCAGGCTTCGTTTCGCCCTTCCCGCGCCGCAAGGTGATGAGCGCGCTGGCGGTGCTGACCTTGCTGGTGCTGACAAAAAACGCCTATGTTGCCAGCCTCGCCAGTTACTACACCTTCTACGCCATCGATAAATTCGGCGTTTCGGTGCAGATGTCGCAGGTCATGCTGTTCCTGTTCCTCGGCGCCTCGGCGCTGGGCATCCTGCTCGGTGGCCCGTTCGGCGACCGCTACGGACAGAAGCCGATGATCTGGTTCTCGATCGTCGGCGTGCTCCCCTTTACGCTGGCCCTGCCCTACGCCAATTTCGAATGGACCATGATCCTGACCGTGCTGATCGGCCTGATCCTGTCCTCGGCCTTCTCGAACATCGTCGTCTTCGCCCAGGAACTGGTGCCCGGCCGCGTCGGCATGATCGCCGGCATCTTCTTCGGCTTCGCCTTCGGCATGGGCGGCATCGCAGCCGCCGTGCTCGGCGTCGTCGCCGACCTGAAAGGCATCGACTTCGTCTTTCAGGTCTGCTCGTATTTGCCGCTGCTCGGGCTGCTGACGGTTTTTTTGCCGAACATGAAGGAGGCGAGGAAGCTCGAGGAAGAGCCCACGATCGAGTGAGGTTGAGTTGGATTTCGGCCTTAAGCCACGCTTCCAACTCACCCAACGCATGAGAACAGGCACAGATCGATTTTTGCCATCACGTGCCGCAAAGCTTTTTAAATGCACTGATCGCGGCAACCACTCTTGAATGGACATCCCTGTCTGAAGGAACCGACAGAGCGTGAATGGCCCGCCGGATCTGCAGATCACCAATCAGCAGGTTCAAGAACCAATCGGCCGCCATCCGCGCAGATGGCGCGGCCAACGCATTGCTCTCCAAGCCGCGCTGGATCAATTTCTCGATCAGCGGAAATACCGAATCGCGGCCAGCTGCGGCAATCGTCGCACCCAATTCGCCACTCTCGTCAGAAGCAGCCGCGCGGTTCAGGGAAATTGCCCGCTCGCCAAGCAACATCGAAAGCAGGACCGGAGCAACATCTTCCAGAGTTGCTAGGGGATCGGCCTCGTCCCTGATTGCTGCATCCAGTGCCGCCTTCGTCATGCTGGCATTGTTTTCGACCATCGTCTTGAACAGGCCCTTCTTGTCGCCATACCAGCGATAGAGGGTTTCGTTTGACGCCTTTGCCTCTTTGGCTATGCCAAGCATGGAAGTCCCGCCGTAGCCTTTCTCCTTGAGAAGCTTGTAGGCTGCCCGCTCGATCTGTGCCCGACGCGCAGCCTTGGTGGCCGGCTTCGGTCTGGCGAGATTGTGACCGGGAGTGCCCAGCGATACTCGGGCGTGCCCCGGCGACGCCGGCTTCGGCTTCTGTCAGCCGCTTTCGTAGTTCATGCCGTCGACATCAAGGTCTGAGGCCAGCCACTCGGGAAAGCCACCTTCGAACCGACGTGATGCCCAGCCTCGCGCCCTCAGGATTGCCAGCGCGTCGGCAGAGAGAACGCACTGGACACCACGACAATAGGCGACGATGACCTTCTCTCGTGGAAGCTCCGCAAGTCGTTCTTCCAGCTCACCCGCGGGAATGTTGATCGCACCCGGCAAATGCGCGGCCGCGTATTCCTCTTGCGGCCGGACGTCGAGCAGCACGATTTCGTCGTCCCGTATGCGGCGCACCAGTTCCTCGCGCGGGATGTTCTCCAGCCTGTCCGGCCGGCTCATTGTGTCATCGATAAGCTCGCGGATTTGCTCGCGCCTGTGGTTCGCAAGGCTGCGCAGGGCCCCAAGCACGTTTTCGATCGGACCATCGGCCAGACGATAAAGCACGCGTTTCCCGTCTCGCCGGGTCTGCACCAAGCCGGCCCGCTTGAGCTGTTGAAGATGCTGCGACGTGTTGGCCAAGGCGATCCCGGAAAGTTGCGTCAGCTGCTCCACGGCCAGTTCGCCGTCGGCAATGTGGCGCAGAAGAACCAGCCGGTGTGCATGCCCCAGCGTGCGGGCGAGATCGGCTATCTCGTCAAAGATCGGATGATGGACATCTGCGTTTTTCATATCGCATGGTACATTCAATTAAACGATCAATCAATACATTGAATGTCTTATTTCAACCGGCTAGTGTCGGACGCCCAAGACAGGAGCATGGACCAGACAGGAGCATGGAAATGAACGAGCAGTTGGAGTTCGTTGTCCGCGCAGCCGCGATCGGAACGGGGGCGACGGCGGTGATGGATCTTTGGGGATTGTTTCTGAAACGAACGTTGGCGATTCCGCCGCTTGATTATGCCTGGGTCGGCCGCTGGATCGGCCACTTTCCGCGGGGACGTTTCGCGCATGCGAATATCGCGCAGGCTCCCCGAATTCGCGGCGAAACGCCGATTGGGTGGGTCGCGCATTACGCGATCGGCATCGTCTTTGCTGCATTGCTGATGGCAGTATGGGGCCTCGACTGGGCACGAGACCCGACATTGCTTCCCGCCCTTGTTGTCGGCATGTCCACTGTCGTCGCCCCGTTTTTCGTAATGCAGCCGGCCTTTGGCGCCGGAATTGCAGCCTCGAAAACGCCCAATCCGAGCACCGCGCGTCTGCGCGGCCTCATGACTCATCTGTCCTTCGGGGTCGGGCTGTATGCCGCTGCGTTGTTTTCCGCACACCTGTTCCCGATCTGATACCGGTCGATTGCGGTCGGCTTTCAGGACGCAACCCCAATATTCTTGAAAATGGAGAGCAAGCACGAAATTCAAAAGCGAGACCTGCCCACCCGCATTGGCCACCCGCCTTTGGCTTGCACCCCGCCCCACCTTCCGCTATAGAGCCGCCACCCGCGTAGACACCCTTGGAGGCAACGCGGCGGAAGGCTGTCCGGCCTCACGTGATCCCAAATAGATTTTGGACCAGATCATGTAAGGCCATGACGGCTTTCGACGTTTACGGCCCAGGCATCTCGCCGGCCGCGAACGCTCCAGAAAAACGCGAAAGGAAATGCCATGAGCCAAGCTTCTTACGAGCTCAAGGCCGAAGCGCGCGAACAGGTCGGTAAGGGGTCCGCCCGTGCAGTTCGCCGCAACGGTAAAGTGCCTGCAGTAATCTACGGCGACAAGCAGCCTCCCCTGGCGATTGCGCTGACCTACAAGGACATCTACTACAAGATCCATGGCGGCGGGTTCCTGACCACGATCGCCACGATCGATGTCGACGGCAAGAAGATCCAGGTCCTGCCGAAGGACTACCAGCTCGACCCGGTCAAGGATTTTCCGGTCCATGTCGACTTCCTGCGCATCGGCAAGGACACCGAAGTCAATGTCGACGTGCCGGTCCACTTCATCAACGAGGACAAGTCGCCCGGCATCAAGCGCGGCGGCGTGCTCAACATCGTGCGTCACGAGGTCGAGTTCCACTGCCCGGCCAATGCGATCCCGGAATTCATCACCGTCGATCTCACCGGCACCGATATCGGCGATTCGATCCACATCTCGGCGGTCAAGCTACCGGCCGGCGTCAAGCCGGTGATCTCCGACCGCGACTTCACCGTCGCGACCATAGCCGGCTCCGCGGCGATGAAGCCGGAGGCTGAAGAGACGGTCGAAGCGGCTGAACCCGAAGCGGCTCCTGCCGACGAAGAGAAGTAATCCTTTCCGCCCGGAGGTGACGATGCTGCTGTTTGCAGGCCTCGGCAATCCGGGCGCGAAATACGCTGACAACCGGCACAATGTCGGCTTCATGGCGGCGGACGCAATCGCCCGCCGCCATTCCTTTTCGCCCTGGTCGAAAAAGTTCCAGGGCCTGGTCGCCGAAGGCACGCTTGCCGGCGAGAAAATCATCCTGATCAAGCCGCAGACCTTCATGAACCTGTCCGGCCAGTCGGTCGGCGAGGCCCTGCGCTTTTACAAGCTCGACGCTTCGGCGCTGACCGTCTTTTATGACGAGATCGACCTTGCCGCCGGCAAGGTGCGGGTCAAGGTCGGCGGCGGTTCCGGTGGCCACAACGGTATCCGCTCGCTCGAGCAGCATGTCGGCAAGGATTTCCGCCGTGTGCGCATTGGCGTCAGCCACCCCGGCGTCAAGGAAATGGTGCATGGCCATGTGCTTGGCGATTTCGCCAAAAGCGACCGCGAGTGGCTGGACGTGCTGCTCGACACCATCGCCGACGATGCCGGACTGCTTGCCAAGGGCGACGACAATTCCTTCATGAATCGCGTGACGCTGGCCTTGCGCGACAAGCTCACGCCGACGGGCGACGACGACCGCCCGCCACCCAAGGCGCCGAAAGCACAAAGCCACGTTCGCCAGGCGCGGCCGCAGCAGCCGGCAGCCAAGCTGCCCGAAACCGGCCCGATGGCCGCCATGCTGAAGAAGCTGTTTGGCGGCAAGGATTGAGCCTGGCCACGGATCGGGGCTGCAGGGCTTGACGTTCGTCACCCCTTTCGCCCATAGCCCTCAACAAATTATGATTTCCCGATAGGACCGGATAAAAATGGGTTTCAAATGCGGCATCGTTGGTTTGCCCAACGTCGGCAAGTCGACGCTTTTCAACGCGCTGACCAGAACGGCGGCGGCGCAGGCCGCCAACTATCCGTTCTGCACCATCGAACCGAACACCGGCGAAGTGGCGGTGCCCGACCCGCGCCTGCAAAAAATCGCCGCGATCGGCAAGTCGAAGGAGATCATCCCGACCCGCATCTCGTTCGTCGACATCGCCGGCCTGGTGCGCGGCGCCTCGAAAGGCGAAGGGCTGGGCAACCAGTTCCTGGCCAATATCCGCGAGGTCGACGCCATCGTCCATGTGCTGCGCTGCTTCGAGGATGACGACATCACCCATGTCGAGGGCCGCATCGATCCCGTCGCCGACGCCGAAACCGTCGAGACCGAACTGATGCTCGCCGATCTCGACAGCCTCGAGCGCCGCATCGTGCAGTTCCGCAAGCGCGCTTCCGGCAAGGACAAGGAGGCGCTGACCGTGCTTCCGATGATGGAAGCCGCCCTTGAACTCCTGCAGGCCGGCAAGCCGGCCCGCATCCTGCTCAAAAATATCTCCGCGGAGGATCTGCGCATCCTGCAGGGGCTGAACCTGCTGACATCGCACCCCGTGCTCTATGTCTGCAATGTCGCCGAGGCCGATGCTGCCACCGGCAACGCACACACCACAGCGGTCGAACAGATGGCTGCCGCGCAGGGCGCCCGCACCGTGGTGATTTCAGCGGCGATCGAGGCCGAGGTCGCGCAGCTTAGCGATGAAGAGGAAATGGAATTTTTGGCGACCCTGGGGCTCGACGAGCCCGGCCTGAACAAGGTCATCCGCGCCGGCTACGAGCTGCTGCAGCTCATCACCTATTTCACCGTCGGGCCGAAGGAGACGCGCGCCTGGACCGTGCACAAGGGCGCCAAGGCGCCGCAGGCGGCAGGCGTCATCCACACCGATTTCGAGCGCGGCTTCATCCGCGCCCAGACCATCGCCTACAACGACTTCGTCACGCTGGGCGGCGAAGTGGCGGCCAAGGAAGCCGGCAAGGCGCGCGACGAAGGCAAGGAGTATGTCGTCCAGGACGGCGACATCATGCTGTTCAAGTCCAATACTTGAGGTCACCGACGGCGCCTTCTTCCTTCTCTGGTGCCAAGCTGGAACACCCCTTATCCGACCTCGCTTCGCGAGGCCACCTTCTCCCACAAGGGGAGAAGGAAGAGGCTGCGCGGCTCCCTCCGGCGCGGCTTGACTGCCCGCAACGCCCGGTCTAAGGGGCGTCTGCACCGGCCCTGCTTTCGTCGAAAGCGCGTGCAATTCGAAACGACGCGTCCGCTCGAACCCATCCTTTTGGCCTCAGCAAGGGAGACCCGGCGATGATCAAGGCATTCGTCGTCGACAATGATCGCCTGCGCCTTGCCGACGATCTCCTGGCAAACAGCGACCAGGTCGTCTGGGTCGATCTTGTGAGCCCGACAAAGGAAGAGGAAGCGGCCATCGAGGCGTGGCTCGGCGTTGCCATTCCGACGCGCGAGGAGATGGAGGAGATCGAGATTTCGAGCCGCCTCTATGTCGAGGACGGCGCCTATTTCATGACCGCCATTCTGCCGGCCCAGACCGAGGCCGACGATCCCCTGATGTCGCCGGTCACCTTCGTGCTGGCCGGCAACAGGCTGATCACCGTGCGCTACCACGAACCGAAGGCCTTCAAGACCTTTCCGCAGCGTGCCGAGAAGGTGGCGACCGGCTGCACCAGCGGCGACACCATCCTGATCGGTCTGCTGGAGGCGATCGTCGACCGCCTCGCCGACATTCTGGAGCGTGCCGGCCGCGACATCGAGGCGATCTCGCGCGACATCTTCCAGCCAAGCTCGACCAAGGCGTCGAAGCGCAATCGCGATTTCCAGGAATTGCTGAAAGCCATCGGCCGCAAGGAGGACATCGCCTCCTCGATCCGCGACAGCCTGATCTCGCTGCAGCGGCTCGCCGGCTTCCTCACCCACGCCTCGACCCAGACCAAGATGAGCAAGGACATCCGCGCCCGCATCAAGACCTTGTCGCGCGATGTGCTGTCGCTCGCCGACCACGCCACCTTCCTGTCGCAGAAGATCAACTTCCTGCTCGACGCGACGCTCGGCATGATCTCGATCGAGCAGAACGCCATCATCAAGATCTTCTCCGTCGCCGCGGTCATCTTCCTGCCGCCGACGCTGGTCGCCTCGATCTACGGCATGAATTTCAATGTCATGCCCGAACTGACCTGGAGCTTCGGCTATCCTTTCGCCATCGGCTTGATGATCCTCTCGGCGATCCTGCCCTTCTGGTATTTCCGCCGCCGCGGCTGGCTGTAGAGGCTCGGAGCTTCCATTGCGTTGAGCGTGATGGCCTGGCGCACCAGAAATGACTTGACCGCCCCGCCTGCATCCGGGAAACCCGATCCGTGGCGATCGTACAATCTTGAACCGGATTCCAGACCATGACCGGAAAGAACGCAAAGACCTCGGCCCATGAAAAGACTGGGGCCCATGAAAAGACCTGGGCCTATGAGGATTTCGTCGAGGGCGCCTCGCTCGACCTCGGCACGAAGCTGGTGAGCGCGGCCGAAATCATCGAATTCGCGCAAGAGTTCGACGCGCAGCCGATGCATCTCGACGAAGCGGCGGGCAGGGCCAGCATCCTTGGCGGGCTGGCGGCCTCCGGCTGGCACACCTGCGCGATGTTCATGCGCATGCTGTGCGACGCCTTCCTGCTGGACTCGACCTCGCAAGGCGCCCCTGGTGTTGATCAGGTCCGGTGGAAGAGGCCGGTGCTGGCCGGCGACATCTTGAGCGGCAGCACCACCGTCCTTGCCAAGCGTCTGTCCAGGTCCAAGCCGCAGCTCGGTCTCGTCACTTTGCGCAGCGAGCTTTTCAACCAGCGTGGCGAAGGCGTCTTCGAACTCGAGAACACGGTCATGTTCCTCGCCCGTGATGCCGCACAGGGCCGCTCATGACATTGGACGAGTTCTTCTGCATCGGCGTCACCGTCACCCTCGGGTCGCATAGATTCGAGCCCGAGGCGATCAAGGCGTTCGCCA
The DNA here is from genome assembly GCF_055811235.1 of Mesorhizobium sp. WSM4810. Classification (NCBI taxonomy): domain Bacteria; kingdom Pseudomonadati; phylum Pseudomonadota; class Alphaproteobacteria; order Hyphomicrobiales; family Phyllobacteriaceae; genus Mesorhizobium; species Mesorhizobium sp. WSM4810. Next base: position 125,509 of record NZ_JBVVQV010000007.1, read on the forward strand.
GGAAATACGATCCGCAGATATTCCATCTCGACGAAGAGGCGGCGAAGAACAGCGTGTTCGGCGGCCTGTGCGCCTCCGGCTGGCACACAGCTGCAACCTGGATGAAGCTGAACCTCGAGACCGGCGTGGAGGCCGAAGGCATCAGCTGGGCCGGCGCTGGGCCCGCCCCCGAATTCGGGCCATCGCCCGGCTTCAAGAACCTCAAATGGCTAAAACCCGTCTATGCCGGAGAAACCGTGACCTTCACCCGCACCGCGCTTGCCCACCGCCCCATCGCATCGCGGCCGGGCTGGCGAGTGCTGACGCTGCGCTCTGAGGCTTTCGATTCGACCGGCGACAAGGTCATCGAGTTCGAAAGCGCCGTGCTGGTGAAGGCGGAATAAGCAGAGTTCTTTCCTTCTCCTCTTGTGGGAGAAGGTGGATCGGCGCGTAGCGCCGAGACGGATGAGGGGTGCTCCAGCTTGGCACTGCGGCACTCCGTGCAGCACCCCTCACCCGACCTCGCTTCGCGAGGCCACCTTCTCCCACAAGGGGGGAAGGAAAAAACACTTCAATGCCCTTCGAACCCGATCAGCGTCCTGACCGGCACGCCGAGCGCCTCGAGCTTGTCGCGACCACCAAGGTCCGGCAGGTCGATGACGAAGCAGGCGGCGAGGATGTCGGCGCCGATCTGCCGCAGCAGCTTGACGGCTGCCTCTGCCGTGCCGCCGGTGGCGATCAAATCGTCGACGAGGATTACCTTCTCACCCGGAGACACGCCATCCCTGTGCATCTCCATCTCGTCCAGCCCGTATTCGAGGCTGTAGGCGACGCGCACCGTCTCGTAAGGCAGCTTGCCCTTCTTGCGGATCGGCACGAAGCCGGCCGAGAGCTGGTGGGCAACGGCGCCGCCAAGGATGAAACCCCGCGCCTCGATGCCGGCGATCTTGTCGACCTTCTGGCCGGCATAGGGATGCACCAGCTCGTCGATGGCGCGGCGGAAGGCGCGCGCATTGCTTAGCAGCGTGGTGATGTCGCGAAACAGGATGCCCGGCTTCGGATAGTCTGGAATGGTGCGGATCGCGGCAAGCAGCGTGTCCTCGAGCGAAGGTTTCATGGGGCGGCTCTCCGGGCGTTCGTCCGACTTGAAGACATGAAAGGGAATTTTGGCCGATCGTAACCCGGCGCGGCCGGCGACGGCTACCGCGATGTGGCGCCTGGAAGAAAATTGTCCGGCAAAGGACTGGAGCCGGCTACCTTCGGAGGCGTCTTCGGAGGCAGTCCTCAGAACATGCAAAAAGGGCGCCCCTTCGACGCCCTTTTCGATTTCGTGGTTTTCCGTAGCTCAGTGCGCCACGCCGGCCCACACCTTGCGCTTGGTCAAATAGACCAGCGCACCGAACAGCAACAGGAAAACCAGCACGCGAAAGCCGGTCTTCTTGCGGGCTTCCAGATGCGGCTCGGCTGCCCACATCAGGAAGGCCGACACGTCGCGGGAATACTGGTCGACCGTCTGCGGCGAGCCGTCGTCATAGGTCACCTGATCGTCGGAAAGCGGGTTGGGCATCTTCAGCGAGACGCCGGCTATGAAGTACGGATTGTAGTGGGTGCCTTCCGGTATCTCCATGCCCGCCGGCGGCTGCTCGTCATAGCCGGTCAGCAGCGAGTGGATGTAGTCGGGACCGCCTTGGGCGTATTGCGTGAAGATGTCGAAGACGAAACGCGGAAAACCGCGTGTGACGCCGCGCGCCTTGGCCAGCAGCGACATATCGGGCGGGGCAGCCCCGCCATTGGCGGCCGCTGCTGCCTGATCGTTGGGAAACGGCGCCGGGAAATGGTCGGACGGTATGCCGGGACGTTCGAACATGTCGCCGGCATCGTTGGGACCGTCGTTGATCGTGTACTCGGCGGCCAGCGCCTTGACCTGCGCTTCCGAATAGCCAAGGTCTTCCAGCGTGCGAAACGCCACCAATTTCATCGAATGGCAGGTGGCGCAAACTTCCTTGAAGACCTTCAGCCCGCGCTGCAACTGCGCCTTGTCGTAGGTGCCGAAAGGCCCGGCGAAGCTCCAGTCCATCTCCTTCGGCTGGTGTATCGGGAAATGCGTCGGCGCGGCTTCGCTGTGCGCCTCCTCCTGGGCGATCGCCCCGGTGGTCGCGGCCGCAGTGCCTGCCAGCACAAGGCCGAGCAGCGCCAGCGAGGTGAGAATCGTCTTCATACCAAATCCCCTTGAGATTCTCTGGCGCGCTGTCGTCGTCTCGAGCATGATCTTGTCCGAAAACCGGTCTCCACTTTTCGGGGTCATGCTCAGCCCTTGGTTTCCGGCGCGGCTGTCGCGCGAGCCGGATGCCCGCCACCGCCAGCCTTGTTCTTCTCGAGAACTGCCTCGGTGATCGAGTTCGGCAATCGCCGCGGCTTCTCGACCAGGCCCAGCACCGGCAGCACGACCAGGAAGAAGGCGAAGTAGAACAATGTCGCCATCTGCGCCATGAAGACATAGCTGCCCTCGGCCGGCTGCGAACCCAGCCAACCAAGCAGGACGGCATCAATCACGAACAGCCAGAAGAACAGCTTGTACCAGGGCCGGTAGACCGCCGAGCGCACTTTCGAGGTGTCGAGCCACGGCACCAGGAACAGCATGGCGATGGAGCCGAACATCGCGAGCACGCCACCGAGCTTGGAGTTGATCGGCCCGATATTGAAGGTGATGGCGCGCAGGATCGCGTAGAACGGCAGGAAGTACCATTCCGGCACGATGTGGGCCGGCGTCTTCAGCGGGTCGGCGACGACGTAGTTGTCCGGATGGCCGAGAAAGTTCGGCAGGTAGAAGACGAAATAGGCGAAGATGAACAGGAACACCAGCATCCCGAACGCGTCCTTGATGGTCGCGTAAGGGGTGAAGGCGACGGTATCGGTCTTCGATTTGACCTCGATGCCGGTCGGGTTCGACTGGCCGACCACATGCAGCGCCCATATATGCAGCACGACGACGCCGGCGATCATGAACGGCAGCAGATAGTGCAGTGAAAAGAAGCGGTTCAGCGTCGGGTTGTCGACGGCGAAGCCGCCGAGCAGAAGCTGCTGGATCCATTCGCCGACCAGCGGGATGGCGGTGAAGAAGCCGGTGATGACGGTCGCGCCCCAGAACGACATCTGTCCCCAGGGCAGCACATAGCCCATGAAGCCTGTCGCCATCATCAGGAGATAGATGATGCAGCCGAGGATCCACAGAAGCTCGCGCGGCGCCTTGTAGGAGCCGTAATAGAGGCCGCGGAAGATGTGGATGTAGACGGCGACGAAGAAGAACGACGCGCCGTTCGAATGCAGATAGCGCAACAGCCAGCCCGAATTCACGTCGCGCATGATCTTCTCGACCGAATCGAAGGCGAGACTGCTGTCCGCCGCGTAGTGCATGGCCAGCACGATGCCGGTCAGCATCTGCGCCCCCAGCATGAGCGCCAGGATACCGCCGAAGGTCCACGCATAATTGAGGTTGCGCGGCACCGGATAGGCGACGAAGCTGTCATAGACCAGCCGCGGCAGCGGCATGCGGGCGTCGACCCAGCGTCCGATACCGGTCTTGGGCGTATAGGTCGAGTGTCCCTCGCTCATCGAAATGTCCCCTCGCCTCAGCCGATACGGATCTTGGTGTCGGAAATGAACTGGAATACCGGCACCGACATGTTCTCCGGCGCCGGTCCGCCGCGGACGCGGCCGGCGGTATCGTATGTCGAACCGTGGCATGGGCAGAACCAGCCGCCGAACTCGCCTTCCTGGCCGAGCGGAATGCAGCCGAGATGGGTGCAGACCTGGACCATCACCATCCAGGCCTCCTTGCCCGGCATGGTGCGGTTGGCGTCGGTCGCCGGCGCATCGGCCGGCAGATTGGCGTTGCGAGCGAGCGGATCCTTGAGCTCGGCCAGATTGACCGCCTCGCCGTCCTTCATCTCTTGTTCGGTGCGATTGCGCACCACCACCGGCTTGCCGCGCCATTTCACGACAAGCGACGTTCCCGGAGTCAGCGAGGAGACGTCGACCTCTACCGAGGCCAGCGCCAGCGTCGAGGCATCCGGGCGCATCTGGTCGATGAACGGCCAGGCGACGGCACCCGCGCCGACCACCGCGGCCATGCCCGTGGCGACGTAGAGAAAATCACGACGGTTGGGATCCTGGATGTCGGTTGCGCTCACGGGTGCCTGATCCTTTCGCCTCTTCCGTGCCGGTGGCCGAGGCTTGTTCCCCGCTCTTTCACGCCAACCCGACAGCGCATGGCGAACAGGCTAGCGAATTCCTCCGGCAATTGGCCTTCGGTTTATGCGTGAAGCCCGTTTTTGTCCAGACGGGTGAAGGCACAAGGGCAGATTGTCGCGGGGACGCAATTCGGCGGCGGACGGCGTGGCGACGGGCACATGTCGAACACGGCGAAAACGAGCGAAATCAACCCGTGAAGCAGCGCCGGCGTTTGTCTCGACAGGAGAGGAGGAGTGAGATGAGCGAGACCGACAAGTCGTATTGGCTGCTCAGCGAGACCTCGGGCATTGGCGAAACGCGCGACCGGCGCCTCGACCGGGGACTGCCGCTTTTCGAGGGACTCCGCTGGCTCTCTGCGGGCTGGCGGGATTTCTGGATCCGGCCCGCGTCGAGCCTGGCCTATGGGATTGTCGTCTTTCTCCTGTCCGTCGCCTTCGTTTGGACGCTTGTCGGATTCGGTCGTGACTACATTCTGTTTCCGGCGCTTGCCGGGTTCATGATCGTGGCCCCCTTTTTGGCGCTAGCTGTATGAAAAGAGCCGGGCAATAGAGGAAGGACGCGCCATCGGCCTCGCCTCGATGCTCCTGGTGCGCCCCACCGGCGGCGCACAGGTCTTCTTCACGGGCCTACTACTGTGTTTGCTCCTGCTTCTGTGGACGCGTGCGGCGGTGCTCCTCTGGGCGCTCTTCTTCGGCGTGACGCCCTTTCCCGGATTCGACCGCATAGTCGGAGTGCTCTTCGGCACCGCATATGGGTGGGCGATGATTGCGATCGGGACGGCGATAGGTGGCCTCTTCGCGGCCTTCGCTTTCGCCATCAGCGTCTTTGCAGTGCCGATGCTGCTCGACCGGCGCGTGGACGCGCTGACGGCTATGGCTATCAGCGCGAAACTGGTGTGGAACAACCTTCCGCCGATGCTGGCCTGGGGCGCCTTGGTGCTCCTGCTCTTCGCAGTCTGCGTGGTCACAGGGCTTATCGGGATGATCGTCATCTTTCCTCTGCTGGGGCACGCAACCTGGCATGCGTACAGGGCGGTCGCACGTCCAGAGGGGTGAGACCATGAGTTGTTGCGCGCCGGGGGCCGAAGCCGCATTGCTGCTGGCGCCAGGGCGGGAGATTGCCGAGCGCGAAATCGTGCTCGCCAGCCGCGACATGGGGGATAGATCCAGTTTTCGGTACCGCAAGCGCATTGCGCTGCCTGCATAGCTGCGATCGAAGGCGCGCTGCAAAGTCTCGACGGAATCATCGCGGCACGAGTGAATCTCACGTCCCGACGTGTCGCCGTGAAGTGGAGGAATGAAGGTCGTGTCCCTCCGATGTTCGACGCCCTGAAGGCTGTCGGATACGATGCCTGCCTCGCGGAGACGGAAGACGGCGCATGCGATGCATGCGATGCCGAGTTGTCGCGGCTGCTGCGGGTCACAGCCGTGGCGGGATTCGCCGCCATGAACATCATGTTGCTGTCGGTGTCCGTCTGGTCTGGCGCAGATCAGGGAACTCGAAATGCATTTCACTTGATCTCGGCGCTGCTGGCCGTCCCCACCGTCGCCTATTCCGGACGGATATTCTTCGTTTCGGCGTGGAATTTGGCGATGAAGCGCACCGCCAGCATGGACTTTCCCATCTCAGTCGGAATCCTGCTGGCTCTGGGCTTGAGCCTCTACGACACGTCTGTCGGAGGACCTCACGCCTATTTCGATGCGGTAACGTCGTTGATCTTCTTTCTGCTTGTCGGGCGCACGCTTGACCATGCGATGAGGCGGAAGGCGCGGAACGCCGTCACCGGTCTTGCCCGCTTGATGCCGAGGGGGGCGGCGGTGGTCGGGGCGGACGGAAGCCGCGAGTTCCGCGACCTGACAGAAATCGAGCCGGGCGACATGATATTGGTAGCCCCCGGAGAACGCATTCCGGTGGACGGGACGGTTGTCATGGGCGCGGGCAGCCTCGACGTTTCGGTGGTGAGCGGTGAGTCCAAGCCCGAACGCGCGCAGCCGGGCAGCGCCGTTCTTTCGGGAGCGCTAAGTCTTGATGGCGCGCTCACTGTCCGTGCCGAGCGGCGTGCACGGGATTCCTTCCTCGCCGACGTGGTCAGGCTGATGGAGGCGGCTGAGCACGGCCGCGCCCGCTATCGCCGCATCGCCGACCGCGCGGCCGCGCTCTATTCCCCTGTCATCCATCTGCTGGCGCTTGCGACTTGCGCCGCCTGGATACTGCTTACAGGCGACTGGCATCGATCGGTTACGATTGCGATTTCCGTCCTCATCATCACCTGCCCGTGCGCGCTCGGCCTTGCCGTGCCGATGGTCCAGGTCGTGGCGGCGCGCCGGCTGTTCGATCTCGGCGTCACCCTCAAGGATGGCAGCGCGCTAGAGCGCCTTGCCGAGACCGACACCGTGGTCTTCGACAAGACGGGCACGCTCACGACGGGCGCCGCCCGCGTCGAACGGCACACGGTAGCTCCGCAAGATGTTGTGGCCGCCGCAGCACTCGCCTCCTTTTCCAGGCACCCGGTGGGGCGCGCGGTGGCCGCGATGACAGTCGCAAGAGTGGCTACCGAAGGGTTCCGCGAAGTTGCCGGGTACGGGATCGAAGGGCGCGTTGGCGAAGCGTTTTACAGGCTAGGAAGGAAGGATTGGGTCTCCGCAAGCGTGGCCAACGTCCCGAGTGAAGCCGCCACGTGGCTTTCGAAAGACGGAAAGCTTGCGGGTTCATTTGCGATTGCCGACGAAATCCGTCCTGGCGCGACGCGTGCCATCCGAAAGCTAACTGACCTCGGGTTGGCGACAGAGGTGCTGTCCGGCGATCGAGTGGAGGAGGCTTGCAGGGTGGCGGCTGCGTTGGGAATCTCGGAAATCCGCCACGGTGCGCTTCCCGAGGACAAGGTCGAGCGTCTGGAGGAGCTGGCGCGGTCCGGCCGCCGCATCCTTATGGTTGGAGACGGGCTGAACGATGCCCCCGCGCTCGCCACCGCGCATGTCTCAATGGCGCCCTCGTCGGCGGCAGACATCGGGCGGAATGCTGCCGACCTTGTCTTCCTGGGCACGAGCCTGGAGGCCGTACCACATGCCATAAGAGTCGCCCGGAACGCATCCCGGCTGGTGCGGCAGAACCTCGCCCTTGCCATCGCCTACAACGTTCTGGTCGTGCCCCTCGCTGTGATGGGCCATGTTACGCCGCTTATGGCCGCTGTCGCCATGTCGACGTCATCGATTCTCGTGGTCGGCAACGCATTGCGCCTTCCGGGAAAGCCTCCGCCCGCAGGATCTCCGGCTCTTCGCAGGCTCGACTTGGCGGAGGCGGCATGAACTATCTCGTCTGGCTTGTTCCAATTGCCTTGGGCATGGGCGTCGCGGGTCTCGCGGCGTTCCTGTGGTCGATGCGCAGCGGCCAATATGAAGATCTCGACGGAGCCGCCGAAAGGGTGCTGGTTTCAGACGCCGCGGACGTTCCCCTTCGTCAGTATGGATGGAAAAGCGAGGCGGCCGCTCATGAGGCTCGCCCCAAGGGCGGGAAGGCGCCGACCGCCGACGGCGTTTTCTCAAGGAGCAGAACGGACGGAAGGGTTTGACAATGTCTCAAGCTGGTGACAGGCCGTACGACTGGGTGGCGGCGTTGGCTTTCTACTCGGGAGCCGCCGTGCTTGTCCCAAGCCTCGCCGCCTTGGTCGTTAGCCTTCTGGCGGTCGCCTTGGCATTGCTATAGCAACGAGATGGCTGTCCTGCGTAGGGCGGCGGCTCCGAGACTGCTGGCCTCTTCAGTTGCTTTCGGATGCGGACGGAGTATCCTTAAGTTTGGGCGCGTTGCTGCGCCTAGTGCTCGGGCGTCCTCGCACGAGCGAAATTGGGGAGTGGCAGGCATGTCCGAGGCAATGCATTCGGCGGCGCCGCATCATCTTCCGCCTTTCATAACGGCCCCCGGCGAGACCGATGTGTTGTTCACGGGGTCGGTCATCTTCCTTGTGCTGGCCGTGATGGGGATTGGAAGTTTGTACTTCTGGCTCCATTCCTTGCCGGAGCGCATGTCCCACGGCGGCAGTCAGATCCAGTTCCAGCTTGTGGCGGTGCTGTCGCTGCTGGCGTTGTTCACCCACATCCATGCGTTCTGGATTGCCGCGCTGTTTCTGGCGCTCGTCCCCGTGCCCGACTTCTGGACGCCCCTGGCCAGCATGGCCGACTCGCTCGCCAGGATGGCGACGGGGCGGTTTCGATCCCCCGCCGCGGAGGCGCCGTCTGAGCCGGCTCCCGAGGTGGTTGCCAACTATACGCCGGTCAAAGTGGAGGCCGTACCTCCTCCGACCCCTTTGGAGAAAGCCCGAAGCGACCCCCGCGACGAAATCGCCAAGACGCATGCGCCGGAGCCGTCCGACCGCCATCAGCGCCAGCCGGTGTCAGTGGGAGGTCATGAACGATGATCGAAGTTCTGCTTTGTTCGGTCGTGACCGTCCTGCCCGATTTTCTCGTCCGCCGCTTCGTCCAGGGAAAGAGGATTGGTCACGAGATCACGCTCTATTCTGTATGGTATGAGCTGCGATACGGAATAACGGCGTGCATAGCTCTGACAGTGATTCTGCTGACGCTCATTCTCTACTATCATCCGTCGACGTCGAGTGCGATTTCGTTCTTTCGCACCATTCCCATCCTCCCCGAAGGCTCCGGCCGCGTCGAGGAAGTCTATGTGGGCATAAGGGACAAGGTCGAGGCTGGCCAGCGCATCTTCAGGCTTGACAGCTCGGAGCAGGAAGCGGCGCTCGAGACCGCGCGACGGCGGATATCGGAGATAGACGCGGCGCTCGAATTGGCAAAAACCGAGCTGGTAGGGGCCGACGCCCGCATTCAGGAAGCGCAAAGCTCGTACAAGCAGGCCTTGGACGAACTCGAAACCAAGACCGAACTTCAACGGCGAAACGCCAGCACGGTCGCGCAGCGCGAGATCGAAAAGCTCGCCAACATCGTGGAAGGGCGGCAGGCCGCCATTTCCGCGGTCATGGCAAGCAAGCAGTCCGTCGAATCGCAGATTTCGTCCGTGCTGCCGGCGCAGAAGAAAAGCGCCGAGGCGGCGCTTGCCCAGGCCCAGGTCGAACTGGACAAGACCGTCGTCTACGCCGGGGTCGCCGGCACTTTGGAGCAATTCACCCTGCGCAAGGGAGACATCGTAAATCCCATTATGCGGCCCGCCGGCGTTCTCATACCGGCGGAAGCCGGAAGGAAGGCTCTTATAGGGGGCTTCAGCCAGCTCGAAGCCCAGGTCATGAAGGTCGGCATGGTTGCCGAAGCGACTTGTATTTCGATGCCTCTGACGATCATTCCGATGGTGGTCACCGAGGTTCAGGATCTCATCGCGACCGGTCAGGTTCGGGCGTCGGATCAGTTGATCGACGCCCAACAGGTGGTCCGGCCCGGAACGATCACCGTCTTTCTGGAGCCGCTGTTCGCGGGAGGGTTCGATGGCGTGCCTCCAGGCAGCAGTTGCATCGCCAACGCCTACACCAACAATCACGACCGACTTGCCGAGGAAGATTTGGGCACAGCGCACTGGCTGTTCCTGCACGTCATAGATACGGTCGGGCTGGTGCATGCGATCATATTGAGATTCCAGGCGCTCCTTCTTCCGGTGCAAACACTCGTCTTTTCGGGCGGGCATTGAGGAACCGACGCGCCGTCGAACATGCGGCCAAAGGAAATTTGCACCAAAGTGCGATCTTAAGCTCGCTATGGCCGTTCGTGCTTAAATGGAACGGGATTTGAACCGACATAACGCGGAGCAACAACGACGTCTCAAGGGATCAATGCGGCAAGTCATACGCTTGGCCTGCCGACCTTAGTTGCTCAAGTGTTTTTCCGGCGCAACTTCCGGACCAATCTCCGCCAACTGGCTCGGCCTTGCCTCGCATGGTGATTGTGCCGGCCTGATTGTCTGGGGTTATATAAACGGCAACCCCGTCTGGACCAATTTTGGACAAGTAGTAAGCACGAACGATGCCGCTTAATTCACAACGCACCAAGAAAGGAAAGTCCTCGAACGATCCCTCTTGGGCATGTGCTTCAGGGCTATACATGCAGGCAAGCGACGATTGCGCAATGACAGCGAAAACTGTTCCTGTAAATAGCCAACGAGCCTTCATGCGAATATCCTTCCTAGGCCAAATATACACCATTGATTGCCGTTCCTTGACCACCCGGTTCCGAATAAGCTCGATGACGCTTCGCCACTCGTCACCGACACGATCAATGCGAAAGCATTATCGGCAGCCGGACGTCCAACAGGATGCCTTTCGTAGCCCCACCGAGCACGAAATCCCTCAGTCTGGTGTGACCGAACGCTCCCATGATCATCAGGTCGGCGCCGATTTCGATCGCTCGCTCCTGAAGCGACACCTCGACCGGGCAATCCTCGGATACGAATGGCATGGCCTCGGCTGACAGCCCGCGTAGGTTCAGCCCTTGAGTCAAGCGTTGGGCGGCGTCCGTCTCCTGCAGGGACTTCTCGCCCGTCACGGTGAGCACCGTAATCTTGGAAGCGCGGCGCAACACCTGATGTGCATCCGCCACAGCGCGAGCCGCAACACGGCTGCCGTCCCAGGCAATAGCAACGCTGTGCAGCTTCGTGACAGGCTCGACCTCTGGCAGAAGGATCGTCGGCCTTCCCGACCCGAAGATAATGGCCTGCGCGGTCGTCCTGCTCGTGGGGTTGTTCTCCTCCCAGGCGCAGAGAACGAGATCATAGTAACGCGCGTGAATTGCAGCGGTGTCATTCAGCAAGGGAGCGTTCGACGTGACCGCGTCTGTGGTTGAGTCCACGCCTGCCCGTTTCGCTTCCAGCACAACCTTTGCTAGAAACGCTTCGCCGCGATCCCGGCACAGCGCTTCGGCCTCCCGCGTCATTTTGGGGACGTCGACCAGCCTCCGCGACAGCGCATTCGAGATGTTTCGGATCTCTACGTTGATGGCCAACGCATGCAGTTGCGCGCCGAGGGCCGCCGCCATCGCGACCGCCCTGGGCACTACCATTTCAGGGTTGGGTTCGGGATAGGTGATAACAGGAAGCAGGGCTATCGTTTTCACTAGGGGCCTCCCTCTGAATGCAGGTACGCGACAGCCGTCTAGTCCCAAAGCACGCATCCGGAATGTGCATGGGTCCGCTCACTCGCCCGGATCGTTGACCACGGCCCAACCGTCATCGGGATTGAACGCCGTGATCTTTTCGGCGAGCGCCGCCGTATCGGGCCCGAGATCCTTTTCGTAGACTGTGCCGTACTGGTTTACGACGAAGGTCATGATGCCTGTGCGGTCGTATTCGGCAGGCATCGCGATCAGCCCAAAGCCGGCGATCATGTTGCCGTTGATGACGTAGTCGTACTGGCCGCCGGCGACGTTAGCGCCTTGACCGTTCAATATGCGGTAGCGGTATCCGAAATAGCCGTCCTCGGCGGCCGTCGCCAACTCGGCCTGGCTGATCAGCGAACCGAACGGGCTTTCCGGCACGCCGTCGCCGGGTTCCCAATAGAGCCCGTCATATGTTTCGGGCGTGCTGATCAACTTCTGAGCATATTCGCCGACGCCATCCTCGTCCCAGTCGGTTTCCTTGTAATCCTCCTGGGCCTCGACATAGGCGCGCAGGTTGGCGACGGTGGTCAGCTCGTTCTCGCCGATCCTGCGGTTGATGACTTCTTCCAGCCCGGCGATGGTATCGAACGCCCATTTGCCCTCTGTCTGCACGACAGGGAATGGAAACGGCCATACCTGGTTACCAAGAAGAAGCGAGCGGCGGTCGGTTGCCAGTTCCTTGACGGCGATGCCCTTCGCCGCCTCTTCGCGGATTTCCGGAAAGCTCGCCTCCACTTCCTTCGACTTCAGCACTTCGCTGGGCGACAGTCCGAGAAGCGAGGCGACGGCCTCCTTGTCATCTTCCTCCAGCGCTTTGCGGAACGCCTCGACGAGTTCGTCGACTGTTGCGAACGGCGTGGGCGTCTCGCCGATGAAGGCATCGAGATCCTGCGTGGTGCTGGTCTGTGCTTCCTGGGCGCCGCCGGCCGAAAGTGCGGGAACGCCGAGCGAAAGTGCGAGAGTTGCGGTAATGAGGTATCGGATCATGATCATGTTCCTGAAATAAACCGGATGTCGCACACGATACGGCAGTTGCTACCGGCGTCCTCCGCCTCGTCCGCCTCCGCCTCGTCCGCCTCCGCCCCCTCCTCTTCCACCTCTGCTCTGCACCTGGCGATGGCCGCCACCCCGGCTATAGGCACCGCGGTTCGAATGGTTGGTCGCAACCCTGCCAGGTCGCGGATTCCCCATCGCCGACGGCTTGCGCGGACGATTGTCGGCGCGCGCAGCCGGCTTTTTCCTGGAGGACTTTTTCTGAGCGACTTTCTTCGCCGCAGGTTTGTTGGCCGCCGGTTTCGCCTTCCTGTGCTGGTCCGAGACGCGTTTTGCATCGGGCCGCTTGGTCCCCGACTTCGGCAGCTTGGCCTGCGGCCGGTCCTTCAAACCTTCGGCGACGTTTTTGCGGACATCCTTGCCCTTGAGGTCATGCGCGCGCGCCTGGAGCTTGCCGGCTTCAGTGCGCTTGCCCGGTCCCACCCGGTCCTTGGCCTTGCGGGCAACGTTGTTGAAGTCCTTGCTCTTCAGGTTCTGCTTGAGCTTGTCGCGGTCGATGTTCGCGTTCTTGAGATTGATCTTGTCGCGGTCGATGTTCTTGAGGTCGAGGTCCTTCAGCCTGTCGATGTCGATATTGTCGATGTCGATATTATCGAAATCGATATCGATGTTGTCGCCGATATCGACGTCGAGATCCACGTCGCCGCCCCAGGTTCCCCAGTCGTCCCAGTCGACCACTGCGGCCCACATCGCACCGGTAGCAAGCGCGGCCCAGTAGGGCGCTGTCGGATAGTAATAGGAGGGGTACGGGTCGTAGGCGATCGGGTCGCCCGCTATGACGTAGTCGGGCTCGTACAGCATTTCGGGGGGATAGGTCGGGATATAGACGGTCTGCGGATCGGCAGACCTGATCACGACATTGTCGCCTTCGTTGACAACCTGCACCTGCTCCGTCGTCTTCAGGTAGTCCTTGGCGACCGCCTCGTCGCGCAACTGCTGGATGGCGACGAGCAAATCCTTCTGCTGGTTGGCGGCCGCATTGCCCAACTGTTCGGTCCACTCCAGATCGTCGTTCATCATCTTCACGATCTTGGGATAATTGAGCAGCGAGATCACGCTGCCATCCCATTTGTCGCTCGGCTCGAGGTCGGGAGACTTCGCCTTTTCGTCGAGAAAGCGGGCCGCCTGCACGATCTGTAGCGGATAGAGCGAAGCCGCGATGGTGAGCGCGACGACATCGTCGGGATAAAGCGCGATCGGCGCGGTCAGGACCTTCAGTTCGTCGAGCGTGAGAGGAGCAGGCTCCTCAGTGACGGCGGCCGGTTCGCTGTCGGCCGCCGGCCGCGGAGTCGGAGTGGGGGTCTGGCCGTAGGCAGGCGCACCGAACGGCGCGGAAAGAAGCAGAAGGGCCGCAAGGCCGACTGAAACGAGGCCGAACCTGGACCAATGGGTCATCTGGCTGCTCCTACAGTTGCGATCGCCAAGCTATTTCTTTTGCGCGGCGTCGAAAGGGTCGACGTAGCTCCGCCCAACCGCGCGGACGGCGCGACCTATGTCGTCATGGATATCGTCCTGGAGATTGACGAAGGAGACACGCACGCTCCAGTTGGGAGCATCGAAACCCCCGCCATTGAGCAGCACGATCGAGTGGTTTTCCGCCAGGCGATAGACCAGGTCCAGTGGATGAACGTTCTTCTTCAGCCACGTAACCATTTCCTCGCCTTGGTATTTGCGCAGCCAGAACTCGAAATCGAGGGTTCCGCAGTACGCCGCAGAATTCGCGTTGGGCTGAACATCCAGAGGCGGTCCTTGCGCGTCCGATCTGCATCGGTCGGGCATTCCGGCCGCGCCACCGCTGTCGGAGCCTTCGCGAATACGGCTTGCACTGGAAACCGTTTGCGCGGCATCGATATGGTTTAACCGGTCACGCGGGGTGAGCCGTCGCTTCAAGCTCGGAACAGAGCCAAACTCACTGGAAAATTGATGCGCCACAGGAACACCCCTTCAATGGCCCTCAACTCTCTACTGTCAAACTACTTTCTCGCGCAGTTTTTAGACACACCATAATTAAATAAGCTTTGAATTATCGTCCCTCCGCTCTCGCTCACGTCTGTTGTTAAAATGTAACCATAGTAGTAGTCTACGTTAAAAAAAATCGAGACTTCAATAACATAGCGATGCAGTTGTTCCATGATAACACCTTGAAATAAGGCACGCAAGGGTGTATTGTACGACTTCAAATTAACTGAAATTGCAATCAGCGGTTTCATTAGGATAATTATCATACAATTTAGCTTAGCGGCGGAAGCAATCGGAGAACTTCTGGCCGCTTGTTTCAGTATTGAACCTGCAACAGGAGGGTGTCGTGGTAGAATGGGTTCGTGAGCACGCTTCGCAGCTGTCCTGAAATCTTGACCTTCATGTCTCTAGCCATTTGCTATTATTTCTGCCCCTTTATGGATGAAGATCTCGGATTAAGAGCGGTGACAGCGACCCCCATTGCAGCCGTCATCGTTGGGCAGCTTGGGATCACGATTTCTCCGTCGCTGAAGGCGCTGCTGGCAGGACTGGTTGTCGGGCATCTGCGTATGCGCTTCCCTCTCTTCGGTGGGGCCGGGACTGTACCTCCGGCACTACCTGCTCCGTATGAACCCCATACTGCTCCTCGGAGGACTGGCTGGGGCGCAGACCATGACCGCCGGCATGGCGGCGGTGCAGGACCGCTCGGGTAGCCCGGTTGCCGTCCTTGGCTATACGCCGGCGGTTCCATCGGCCATATCCTGCTCACAACCTGGGGGACGGTGATCGTGGGCGTGACGGCGAAGTGAAATCCGACCTGAGAAAGGGACTTCGGTGGCAGTAGGATTACCCGGCAAGCCCCGATCGCGGCAGTTGAGACGCAGCTTCTTTTATGCGCTCGTGCAGCAGCTTCGCGTGGTCTGGCCGATCTTCTCCGGCATCCTTCTCGCCATGGCGGGATGCGGGCTGATCATCGGGCGTATTGAAAATTGGCGCGTCGACGAAGCTCTGTATTTCACCTTCGTGACGGGTCTTACGATCGGCTACGGCGATTTCTCGCCGCAGCACCTTCTGACGCGGTTACTGGCGGTAGCAATCGGTTTTGCTGGCATAGTGATGACAGGCCTCATTGCGGCGGTCGCCGTGCAGGCGCTGAGGGCGGCTGACAGCAATCTCCTGAATGAGGCTGGAAATGGGCCCCTTGATCAAAGAGATCCGTAGCAACGTCGTTCTCTGGCTTTTGGCGTTTGTTCCGGTGGTCTTCGTCGTCCGGCAATTGGAGCCGGAAGCGCACACGCTGCTCTTTGTGCTCTCTGTGCTGGCGATTGTACCGCTGGCCACCTTGCTGAGCGCGGCTACCGAGTCGGTCGCGTCCAAGACGGGCGATACGGTCGGCGGGCTGCTGAATGCCACGTTGGGAAACCTGACGGAACTGGTCATTGCGCTGGCTGCGCTGCAAGCCGGCCAGTACACGTTGGTTAAGGCTTCTATCGCCGGAGCAATCGTCGCCAATACTCTGTTCATGTTGGGCGCCTCGTTCCTGCTAGGCGGTATCAAGTATCATGTGCAGGAGTACAACAGAGTCAGCGCCAGGCTGCAAACCAGCCTGCTGTTCCTCGCTACGATCGCGATGGTGACACCGTCCATGGTGGCGCAAGTCGATTCCGTTGCCACGTCCGCGTTCACCCAGCAGTTGAGCGTTGGATTGTCGGTGCTGCTCATCGGCGCCTACGCGATGGGCCTGGTCTTCTCGCTGAAGACCCATCGAGAACTTTTCAGCGGAACAGCCCATGCGGAAGACGGCGAAGCGTGGCCGATGGGCCTGGCCCTCGGAACGTTGGCAGCGGTGACATTGCTTGTTGCGCTGGTAAGCGAAGTGTTCGTCGAGTCGGTGCAGGAGGCTGCGGTCGCGTTCGGCATGACCCCCGCCTTCGTGGGTTTCATCGTCGTTGCGTTGGTGGGCGGTTCCGCCGAGATGGCGGCGGCGTTTGCCGGCGCGCGAAGGAACCGGCTGGACCTGAGCGTGGGCATCGCGCTTGGGGCCGCATCGCAGATCGCGCTTTTCGTTGCCCCGATGATGGTGCTCCTCAGCTATGTCATCGGCCCTGCTCCGATGGACCTTCTGTTCTGGCCGGGCGCGGTCGTCATGGTGCTTATTGCCACGATAACGGCGTTCCTGATGACCAATGGCGGACGTTCCGCATGGTTCGTCGGAGTGCTGCTGCTGATGGTCTATCTGATCTTCGCCATGACGATCTACCTTCTACCGCCGCAAATCTAGGCAGGTGGGTGGAGCGTGGTTCCGTCACGGCGAATACCAGAGATGAACACCAAAGGATGGGCTGACCGCAGGTTTGGGCGCGCCAGGAGCGGACTTGGAGAACATAACGTGAGAAAGATAGGCGAGCGGCGTTGGGAGGGCAGATAATGGATTCGGAAGGTTCGCGTCCCCGCGTCCATCCTCGTCAGGATCTCACCCGCGTGACGCTGGCGGTGCTGTTCATCGGCAGTCTTCTCATCGCCAGCGTCTGGGTGATGCAGCCGTTTCTGCCGGCGATCGTGTGGGCCACGACGTTGGTGCTTGCCACCTGGCCGCTCATGCTCTGGTTGCAGCGCCATACCGGCAACCGCCGCGGCCTTGCCGTCCTGATCATGACGCTGACCTTGCTGCTGCTTGTGATCGTGCCCTTCTGGCTGGCGCTCAGCACGGTCATCGCGAACATCGACAAGGTTGGCGACCTGGTCCGGACTATCCTGTCGATGCGACTGCCACCGCCACCCAGCTGGCTGGAGGGAGTGCCCCTGGTTGGAGCACGCGCTGCCGAAGCATGGCAGAAACTGAACTCGGCGGGCGCTCAGGAACTGGTCCAAAGACTGACCCCTTATGCCGGAACGCTGACCTACTGGTTCGCGTCCGCCACCGGAAATTTGGGTGGCATGTTCATACATTTCCTGCTGACGACCGCGATTGCCGCGATCATGTATTCGGGCGGTGAACGGGCCGCCGCCACCGCAATTCTCTTCGGTCGCCGGCTGGGCGGCGTTCGTGGAGAGACCGCGGTAAAGCTAGCCGGCCAGGCGATCCGAAGTGTGGCCTTAGGCGTAGTGGTTACCGCCGTTGCGCAAAGCGCTGTAGCGGGTATCGGGCTGGCCGTGGCCGGCGTGCCCTATGCCGCCGTGCTCATGGCATTGATCTTCATTTTGTGTCTGATCCAGCTCGGTCCGGTCCTGGTAATGGCTCCGGCAGTAATCTGGATGTATTATTCGGGCGACACGCTTTGGGCGACGGTGTTGCTGGCCTTTACCATCGTCGCCGCGACGATGGATCAATTTATTCGCCCTGTTCTCATCCGCAGAGGCGCCGACTTGCCTATGCTGCTTATCCTGGCCGGGGTCATCGGCGGCCTGGTAGCGTTTGGCATACTGGGCATTTTCATAGGCCCGACGGTTCTGGCGGTCGCCTACACGCTGCTCAATGCGTGGATAGCGGATGGCGATGATAGAGAACCTGCTGGGGAAACGCGATGAAGCCGGCACGCGTTGCTGCTTTTAAGCTAGGCGGCAGCGCCGCGAGCCAAATCGGCTAGTAGGGTGGACTCAATGCGCACGCCCGGCAGTTCACCCTCCAAGCGCTATAGTAACTACCAAGACGCTACCGATTGCCATGGCCAGAGCCATCGGCCAAGGGCTTCTGCCCAGATATTTGCCGAGCCGTGCGCCGATCAAAAACAGCATGGCTACGGCTACCGCGTTCGACGCGCGCATCGCCGTCGGCAGATCGTCGATGAACAGGAACGGCATGCTGGGTGGAAGCGTCGATAGGATGACCAGCAAGCAGATTGAAACTGCAGCTCTGACAGCCCGAATGTTCACAATGCGGCGATTGTCGGATGCTGGAAGAGATCTGATGCGCGTGACGATACTTTCGGCGTCGGCCTCGGATGTGACCAGGCGGACGTCCTTCGCAACTCGGAGAGGAAGACGCGCCGCGCCTCTGCCAGGGGCATCACGCGGATGGCCTCAAAGAAATTTAGGCGCTTCACCGCTCCACAGCTGTCGTCAAGGCAAACATGACGCCGTCGACAATTCCCCAAGCGAGGTTGCAGCCCAGGGCAGCCATCAGCACGGCCCCCACCATGTCGCCTTCGCCAACCGCGACGCTCATGGTGCCTGTGAAGGAAAGCGCCATCAATAGTCCGAAAATTACCTCCGACAGACGGTCGATGGGGTCGAGCACGGGTCTAACGGGATCGGGACCGTTCATGGCAGGACAACCGGCACATGACAACACTTGAGCAATCGCACCTTACAGCAAGCGATTTCCGTTTGGAGTCTAATTCCGCTTGCCGAGTTCCCGTGCTTTGGGCAGAGGCGAACGAGTGGCTCCGCTTCAGCATGGTGGCGCGGCGGTGTAGAACCTGTCCCATAGCGCATCCTTTGATTCGGATGGCAATGATGCGCCATTAAAGTCCGGGAGGCCCATGCCGCGCGCGGCCAGGGCGAAGATGATAGCCCCGAACGCGACCGCCCATCATCTCGCCGTAAAGTCGGCTGACTCGGGGATTCCGGTCGCGACATAGAAGCCGGGCAGAATCGCCAGGCCGAAGAGCAGCACGCGCTTGGCCCGGTGCTCGAAAGGATATCGAATCACGTACCAGCCGACGATCCCGAACACCCATACGATCTCGCCGACTGAACTCGCTTCCATGCTCAATCTAGCTCACCGGCGCCCTTACGGCGGTATGGACGTCTTGAGGAGGCGCGGGTGCCTCGACATTCTCGATCTGCTAACGGGGGGCCGTTGCGGCGGGGGCATTTCCGGATTCAACCCCCGGCGGGCCGGTATAGCCGATCGCATTCGGCCCGCCATTCATCTGTCGAAGCTTTGTGATGAAATCACGCGGCATAAGCCAGATACCTGGCGTCTTGTAGCCCATGAAGCTTGCGATGTCGGCCACGAAGGCGTTGCAATTGTAGAGCGACGCATGCCAGAGCGGCGACTTGGCCTGCAGCTTGCGTATATATGCCACGACCCTCCTGTATTCAGGTTCGGTAAGCGGAACTGTCCAGCTCGCCGACCGGTAGGCGATTTCCAGATCGCCGTCGGTCCATTCGGTCGAGGCCGGCACCGGCGCGAGATGGCCGAGCATATAGATATTGGGATCGTTGGATTTCGGCGCGAGCCCGGCGACTTCGGCATTGATCATCTTTCCCGATTTGTCCATGCGCCCGAAAATCACGAAGGAGTGCCCGTATGTATAGGCGTAGCGGGAGCGGAACTCGATGAAGTACCGGCCTTCTGCTGAATTCACCGTGCTCGTCGGCGCCCCGGCAGCCGCTAGGGTCCGATCATCGGACGTGAAATTCAGTTGAGGTTTATTCTGCGATTGCGATTGGCATGATGCCGCCGCGAGCGCGAGCAGGGCCACGGACAGTGAACGGCCACTTACAAGCGTCATTTCATTCCCGAACTCCGAGGAGCGCAGATCAAAAGCGGGGTCCTGCCCGCCACTGCCGACCTCACGACCGAGCCGAAGAGTCGCCCGATCCGGATTGCTGGCTGATGGGAAAGGCCAGCGGCTCTTTCCCCATCCCGACCTGGGCCGGTTTACTTGTACACGGGCGCCGGTGCAGGCTCTTCGACGACGACAGGCGGCGGAGCCTTCCCCTTCCCTTTGCCGATGTCCATATTTGCGCAGCCGCTTAGGCTGGCGACGGCGAGCGCCGCAACCACTGCGATTAGAATTCTGCTCATCACATATTCCCCTCGGGCGAATCGGTTCAAGCTACAACACGCAAACTAACGGGGGACTACACCGCAGCTAGTGCAGGAAAGACACACCTAGCCAGTTTAACTGTCGGTTGATGGTTGGGAGAGGCATTCTGTCGGGTTCCGTTGCAAAATTGGGCTGTGTTGCAAAGTTTTCGGTAACCAGGCGCATGGCATGGCCTCTGGTGTTTCGCCGGAGAGTTCAGATGTTCAAGGGCCGCCATTTCGACTAGTCCGTCATTCTGCTTTGCGTTCGCTGGTATCTGGCCTACGGCTTGAGCCTTCGCGATTTGAAGGAAATGATGGCCGAGCGCGGCATCAATATCGATCATTCGGCGATCCACCGCTGGGTCGTTCACTTCTCGCCCTTGCTGCTGAAAGGCTTCAATCGGCGCAAGTGTCCCGTCAGCGGAAGGTGACATATCGACGAAACCTATATCAAGGTTCGCGGCCGCTGGATGTATCTCTATCGCGCCATCGACAGCGTCGGCGACACCGTCGAGTTCTGGTTCAGGGAACATCGTGATCTGCCGGCGGCCAAACGCTTCCTGCGCAAGGCTTTGCAGCGTCACGGCCACCCCGAGCGCATCGTCATCGACGGCAGCCAGACGAATCGCGAGGCGATCCTTTCCTGTGACGCGGAAAGCCGGCTGCGGGATCGGTCGCGGTGGCAGCTCAAGCCGATCCGCATCCGAAAGAGCCAGTACCTCAACAACCGCATCGAGCAGGATCACCGGCGCATCAACTGTCGTGTGCGGCCTATGCTCGGTTTCAAACTTGGCAAGCGCTATCGCCAGGCTGGGCGGGATCGAGATGATCCACATGATGCGAAAACGACAGGCGAGGTACGCCTTCAATCCAAATCCGCCATCGCCGAGCAATTCGAAATCATCGCCGTCGCGTGAGGCTGGGGTCGTTCCCAGAGTTTCTATTGCCAGACGACAATTTTGCAACGGAACCGTTCAGATCATTGCTGCACCCTCACCACGGGCGCCATTGCCGCGCGAGCGGCTTAGTCAGGACGCGCCATTTCTTGACATTGCCGGCGCTTCTCCGAAGCTGACCTTCCCCGAGGCAAGAGCATGGGCAAGTCCTGACCTCAGAGCAGGCATCCTCTCGAGAAGCGCGATGCTCGTCGTCAGGCCACCCGTTCCACGCCGATATCTCCGTTTCAGCGG
The DNA here is from genome assembly GCF_055811235.1 of Mesorhizobium sp. WSM4810. Taxonomy (NCBI): domain Bacteria; kingdom Pseudomonadati; phylum Pseudomonadota; class Alphaproteobacteria; order Hyphomicrobiales; family Phyllobacteriaceae; genus Mesorhizobium; species Mesorhizobium sp. WSM4810. The sequence goes on from NZ_JBVVQV010000007.1 coordinate 146,802, forward strand.
CCTCTTCCAAAGAGATTCCGCCTACTCCATCGATTTGGGATATAGTTGGGAGAACAGGGCAGCCCCCCGCAGCCGAAAAGGAGAAGGGGCGTGGACATCGCGAAATGGCTACGGAGCCTCGGCCTGCAGCAATACGAGCAGGCTTTTCGCGACAACGACATTGAAGCTGAAACGCTTCCCCAGCTCACGGCCGACGATCTCGTGCTCGCCGCTATCGCCGCCCTGCGCGCGAATTCGGATACAGCGGCCACCTCGACCACGCGATCCCTGGCGGATACAGTTAAGTACCTTCCTTGCCGAGGAGTTACACCCTAGCTAGACTAGGTTGAGAACCCATAACTGACATCGGCAAGGTCGCTCGATTGTTGAGCGCTGGCAAAGCGGCGTGAAAAAGCCCTCGATTGTTGCAATCCAACGCCTCGACGTGGTCGCAGGCCTGACGGCCTCAGCCGTCGTCCTGCCAAAGGCGATGGCCTACGCCACGGTTGCGGGCCTGCCGGTGAGTGTCGGACTTTACACGGCCTTCGTGCCGATGATCGTCTACGCGTTGCTTGGCACATCGCGCGTCCTGAGTGTAAGCTCTACGACCACCCTTGCGATCCTCGCTGGGACACAGCTCGGGCTCGCAGTTCCGGACGGTGATCCGGATAAGCTGATCACGGCAACTGCGACGCTCACCGCGCTGACCGGAGCCCTGCTGATCGGGGCCTCAGTGCTTCGCCTCGGGTTCGTCGCCAATTTCATTTCGTCTCCCGTTCTGACCGGCTTCAAGGCCGGTATCGGTCTTGTGATCGTACTCGATCAGGTGCCGAAGCTGCTCGGCGTGCACATTGCGAAGGAAGGCTTCCTCCGCGACATTCTGAGTGTGGCGCACCATTTACCCAACACGTCGCTGCTCACTCTGACCATCGCCATCGCGGCAATACTGGCGCTGTTGGCGATGGAGCGGCTCTGGCCCCATTCGCCGGCTCCCCTCGTAGCGGTGAGCGCGGGGATTGGGCTCTCATGGTTCGTCGGTTTGGATTCTGTGGGCGTCGCGATTGTGGGGTTCATCCCACAGTCGCTCCCGTCGATCACCCTACCGACTCTCAGCCTCGTCCAGCAACTCTTGCCGGGCGCGCTCGGCATCGCATTGATGAGCTTCACTGAATCGATCGCCGCTGGGCGAGCCTTCGCCGCCCCCGCCGAGCCACTCATCAAGGCCGACCGCGAGCTTCTTGCAACAGGGGCCGCCAACTTGGCGGGTGCGTTGTTCGGCGCCATGCCGGCGGGCGGTGGTACTTCCCAGACTGCCGTGGTCCGCGCGGTCGGAGGACAAACGCAGAAGGCATCTCTCGTCACGGCCTGTGCCGCGGCGGCCACCATGCTGCTCCTGGCCCCGCTGCTCAGCCTGTTGCCTCAGGCTGTGCTGGCGGCAATCGTGATCGTCTACTCGATCGGACTGATCAAGCCGGCCGAGTTCGTGTCGATCCGCAAGGTACGGCGAATGGAGTTTCGATGGGCGCTGGCGGCCTTCCTTGGCGTACTTGCCTTCGGCACGCTGCAGGGCATCGTCGTGGCGATCGTTCTGTCGCTCGTTGGCTTGGCCAGTCAGTCGGCCAACCCAAATGTCTACGTGATCGGCCGCAAGCGGGGCACCGACGTAATCCGTCCGTTGTCACCCGAGCACCCGGACGATGAGACATTCGAGGGCATGCTTATCCTCCGGCCGGAGGGACGGCTCTTCTTCGCCAATGCCCAACGGGTCGCGGATCAGATCCAGGCCCTGGTCGTCGAGCACAAGCCGCGCGTCCTCGCGCTCGACATGAGCCGGGTCTTCGACATCGAGTATTCCGCCCTCCAGATGATAATGGAGGGTGAACGCCGCATAACCGAGCAAGGAACGACGTGTTGGATATTGGCGCTGAACCCCAGCGTACTCGAATACATCCGGGCCTCTGGCTTCGCCGATCGACTAGGACCCGAGCGTCTATTCTCCAGCGTACGGGGAGCCATCCAGCACTATACGACGAGTTTCAATCAAAACTAGGCACCCATTGGCGCTCGGTCGTGAGCCACCTCTCGGTGGGCGTGAATATGACTGGGGATCCTGCCGTGAAGAGCGGTCGGATGGAACTTCGCTGATCATCCCATGTACTCTGTCAGGCGCGAGACAGGCAGCATTGGCTTGGCTCGAAGGAAGGCACGTACGAAGACCGGGCATTCAGCCGGCCACAGCCGGTGTCCTAGCTGAGATAGTAGGTCAAAGAATAAGACTACATTCCTCAAAGATCAGTGTTGCAAGTCATATGCTTGACCCGTCGATCGTAGTTGCTCAAGTGTTTTTCCTGCGCAACTTCCCGACCCGTCTCCGCCCACCGGATCGGCCTTGCCGCTTACAGTTATGGTGCCGGCCTGCCTGTCTGGCGAAATATAGACGGCAACCCCGTCTTGGCCAATTGTGGACAAATAGAAAGCACGATGCAGGCCGCTAACCTCGCAATGTACTAAGAAAGGAAAGTCATCAAATGATCCCTCGCTGGCATGCGCGATGGCCGCTAACTGCGACAACGCAGTGGCGGCGAAAGTTGCTCTTATGACCATACCACGCGCCTTCACGCGAGGATTCCGCCAAGACGCGACATATGCCATTTGATTGGACCCCACTTTGCTCGCCGTTATTTTTGATGCCGGTTGTGACGGTGGTGTGGACAACCACGCTATTCCCACATCTGCTCTATGAGTGGCTCTTCGAAAACCAAGTTTCGCGCATAAAGTGTCATCTGGCAAGTTTAGGCTCAGCGCAGAAGTCCGTCACCCAACTAAGGACTCAGACCGGCACTTCACCCTTACACAGCCAGACGGGCGGATGCGGACCCGAGCGCCACCAACTTCTTACTGAGGGGCGGCGCGCCGACGTTCTTTGGATTCTGTGTTGCGTGCGTGTATCTTGTGGTCCTGCCCAGGGTCAACGACAGGAGGGTCATACGACTGACGGCAAGACCATGCGGGCTCTTCGATTTGTCGGGTATCAGAAGCCCTTTGAGGTTTGCGACGTACCAATTCCGGAGGCTGGGCCAGGCTCTGTACGCGGGTGGAGATTACCGGGAAGAATACGCCGTTCATAAGATGGCACGGGACGCGGCCAGTGGATTAGTCACTGAACTGGTTCAAGGTTCCGCAACCCGTCGCTGACTAGCTGCAGCGTGGCGATCAGGCGCTTGTATTCCTCGATGATATCAGTCGAGAAATGCGCGAGTTGGACTGCATCGCCCCAATGGTGTGACGCTTCCCACGCAATCATGTCGCGGCAAAGCTCAATCTGTTGCTCGCGGATTGCTATTCGGTCGGCATTGGTTGGACGCAAGCGCCCGATCAAGAGCCGCCGGCTACGCGCTCGGCTATTGCGAACGCCTGCAGGTTCTTGACCTTGCCGTGGTCCTGATCGGCGGTTGCAATAATCGAGAAGAACGCCGCGCAGGCGATATCCTTCTTTGACGCGTTCGGATGCGCTTTCATTGCCGCCTTGGTCAATTGCTTGGGCGTCATGTCTGGCGTCACGACCCGCATCAGGGTGTCGGCAATAGCCTGCATCTCAGCAAAACTCCACTTGGCGACGCCAACCATATTAGCAGGATTGCGGGGAAACGCCATCAACCAAAGTTTGGTCTGTCAAACAATCGCCGCGTCTTCCGGAGGCCACAGCCGGGCCAGCGATCTCCATGCAGCGGGGCCGGTCACCTCCAGAAGGGGCGGGTCTCGTCGAGGCTTCCCCACAAGGTTTTTGCGCCAGCCCAGCCAAATTCGGCGCGCGCCTGACTCGCTCCGATCACCCATCCGATGGCGCGTTGCGCGGCCGGATCGCCGGCGCCGGGCGCTTCCGCTCCCGTCAACATGGCTCTGGCGACCGCCGCGTCGTTCAGGTCGCCGAAGACCGCCTGAAGTTTCTTCAATTGCTTCAGGAACGGTTCAGCACGTTTCGCCGGGTACAAGGGAGAGAAGAACTCAACCGCATAGCGCAGCTTCTTTAGTTCCTTGCGCAACTCGTGGCGCTGCTCCACATCGAGCGTCTCCAGTCCACGTGCGTGCTTGCTAACTGTCTTCCAGCGCTTGCTGAGTGCCTTGCCAGCCAACTCGACGACCGGCGCTGCAAGCCGCTCGGTCTGGCCAAAATCTTGAGGAACGAGCCAGCCTCGCGCCTCCACGAAACGCGCCAGGTCGATCAGGAACGCCTGCACGCGCGCGTCGGGGAGAACCTTGCGAAGGTCATCGCGCAGTCCCCCCGCCTGCCTCGAGAGAGCATCGGCAAGGGGCGGCAGACCCGGTTCATCCGCGTGGGCCTCGACCTCCCGCCGTACGATATTGTTCGCCACCATATCGATATCCCTGAGACGCCCGACCTCCTGGCCAAACCAGCGGGCTTCCATGCTGAGCCGCGTCATTTCCGGGCTCTTCAGAACGGAAGCGCAGACAGAGAACGCGCTTCGCAATCGGCGCAGGCCGATCCGCAACTGGTGCGGCCCTTCGGGATCGTCCAGCTCCCGGATCACCACGACATTCGTGGCGACCTGATCGAGGCACTCGCGAAGGACGCCGCGTGCCGCCTGCTCGGCGATCTGAGCCCGATCGAGTGCAACGTCCTCGGCATTGCGGGGCGCGAGCGGCGGGTCGATCCATCCCTGTTCCGCGAGCAGATAGCCGCGCGCCGCCTTGGAAAGCCGGGAGAACCTCAATCCCCCATCGGGAAACAGCGCGTGTGCAATGTCGAACAGTCCGCCCAGGCTGCCCTCAATGAGTTCGATCTCGAATTCACGCAACTCGGCCGAGCGCCCCCCGGCGTGGATTTCGCCGATGTCTATTGCCAGTTCCGCACGCGTGCCGTCCTCAAGGGACAACTCGCTGGCGGAACGCCTGATCACGGTCTCGCAGACGAACTCAAGCGGCGCGCCGTTCACGCGGCGAACGACTTCCTCTCGGACCGCTGCGTCCGGAATCGCTTCGAGAAACAGCCGGCCGCCCGGAGCCGGGTTCTCCACCTCGCCAACCTGCGACAGACCGCCATGCTGCTCTGGCTTGGTCTTGACGGTCTGTATCCAACGCCGCCCGTCGCGCCGGAGTCTGAGCACAATTCCTGCCTTCTTCAGCGCATGATCAGGGGTGTCGAGATAGATGCTTCTGAGCGTCCTGGTTTTCGGGCGGCCAGTAACCAGCTTCAACGCCTTCGCGCGCGCCCAGTTGGCTCGACGTCAGTTCGTCGAGGAGAAATTTTAGCTCGATCTCGCTCATTGGCCGAGTGTTGTCAGGCCCGGTACAAGGCTATAGAGTCGCTGAAGCTAATAAAATAGCTATGCCAGCTAAGGATTCAACCCGGTGGGCTTGCGCCTTCCCGTGCTTACGAGCCTTTCCGGTTATCAACCGGGCTGGGTGCGGAGCGATGTCTCTGCCGGGCTTGCAGTTGCCGCGGTTGGGCTTCCCAGTGCTATCGCCTATCCTGCGATAGCGGGCCTGCCGCCTGAGACCGGCATCTACGCGAGCATCGCGCCGCTGGTTGCCTACGCGATCTTTGGCCCCTCGCGTCAGCTCATAGTCGGTCCGGACGCGGCTACGATGACGGTGCTTGCGGCGGTTTTGGTCGCCGTTACCGCGAGCGTGCCAGTCGGGCTCGAAGTGGAGCGAACTGCGATCGCAGCAATCCTCGCGCTTGGCGTCGGTTTGTTTTGCCTGGCGGCGTGGGTGCTTCGGCTCGGCGTTCTTGCAACCTTCCTGTCGCGTCCCATCCTGACGGGGTTCTTCATCGGCATCTCGCTTTCGATCCTGATCGGCCAAATCGGTCGCTTCACCGGAGTCAAGGTCGAGGCGGAAGGCCTGCTCGCACCGGTCCTCGAACTTCTGCGCAAGGCCGGATCGATACATTGGCCGTCTCTTCTGCTGGCCTTGGGGATGTTCGGTTTGTTGCAGATCGCGCGGGCCATGCGTTTTCCGGTTCCCGGGCCAGTGCTGGTCGTGGTCCTCTCCGTAGTGCTTTCGGCCGTTTTCGACTTTGAAGGACGCGGCATCGCCGTAGTCGGCGATATTCCGACAGGGTTGCCCTCGTTGTCGTTGCCAGCGATCGCTGACCTTCCGATCCAGACATTGGCCCTCGGCGCCGCGGCGATCTTCCTCGTGAGCTACGGCGCCGGCATCATTACGGCCCGCAGCTTTGGGGCAATAGGCGGCTACCCGGTCGATCCGAACCGCGAACTCATCGGATTTAGCGCTGCGAACATAGGGGCGGGCCTTTTCGGCGCCTTCCCGGTGACGGCCTCCGACTCGCGCACGGCGGTCAACCTTACCGTTGGCGGACGCTCGCAGGTGACGAGCATCGTGGCTGCCGCGACCCTGATCGCGACACTGCTGTTTCTCGGTCCGACCCTAAGGATTATCCCGATCCCTGCGCTCGGGGCGATTCTTGCGGCTACTGCAATCAGCCTGATAGATCTCGCCGCCCTTAGGCAGATTTGGCGCATCAGCCGCATGGAGTTCGTCTTCGCCCTCATTGCGATGTGGGGTCCGATCGGTCTGGGCGTCCTTAACGGGGTTGTCATCGCGATCGGCGCGACGCTGGTCTATGTTTTGCGCAAGCTGATGTTTCCCCGCGACGCTATGCTCGGCCGTGTTCCAGGCCATGACGGTTTCTACAAACTGCATCGAACGCCCGAGGCCCGTCAGGTACCCGGCCTCGCCGTATGCCTCATTCAAGGCAGCCTGCTGTTCTTCAACACCGACTACGTCGCATCGCGGCTGCGGTCCATTGCCGAGGAATTGCCGGCAGACACACGCTGGCTGCTGATTGATGCAAGTGCAATTTCCCAGATCGACAGCTCGGCAGCGGCAATGCTGGAGGAGCTATGTGACGAATTGCGCAATCGCGGGATCAGGCTTGGCGTAGCGGAGCTTCACGCCGAAGCGCGCGATATCCTTGTTCGCGCCGGCGTGATCGAGCGCATTGGCTCCGACATGGTCTTCGACATTCTCGAAGAGGCGTATCATGCGTTCGAGGCCCCAAGCGTGACAGTTCAGGGACTCTCCTGCTGTCACCCAACTGTCATTTTAATGGCTGCGTGCCAGTGGAGTGGAGGAAGACATGAGTAAGAAGAATAGAGACAGGGCAGCGGCTACGATATCCGAACCGGCGGAGGAAGCGAAATCGGGAGGAAAAAAATATGCGAAGGAACTCGCCCGGTTGCATGTTGAGCTTGCCCACCTTCAGGCCTGGGTGAAGAAGTCTGGTGCCCGCATCGCGATCATTTTCGAGGGCCGTGACGCCGCCGGGAAAGGCGGCGTGATCAAGCGCCTGACCGAGCGGGTCAGCCCACGAGTGTTCCGCGTCGTCGCCCTGCCGGCTCCGACCGATCGAGAGAAGACCCAGATCTACATGCAGCGCTACATCCAGCACCTGCCCGCCGGAGGCGAGATCGTGATATTCGACCGCTCCTGGTACAACCGTCCTGGCGTCGAACGCGTCATGGGTTTCTGTAGCGACAAGCAGGCGCGGCGCTTTCTCGAACAGGCGCCGACGTTTGAAACCGCCCTGGTCGAAAGCGGCATAACGCTGCTCAAATACTTCCTCGATGTGAGTGAGGAAGAACAGGAGCGGCGTTTCCGACAGCGGGCCGACGACCCCCTTCGACAGTGGAAACTGAGCCCGATGGATGTCGAATCGTACAACCGCTGGTGGGATTACACCCGCGCTTACGACGAGATGATCCGTGCAACAGACACAAGGCATGCGCCCTGGTGGATTGTGCCGTCAAACGACAAGAAGCGCGCGCGCATCAACTGCATTTCGCACATTCTGAGCTCCATCCCCTATGAGCGCGTCGAGTTCGAAAAACCTAACTTCAGCAAACGCCAGAAGCGGCCCGACAACTTCGTGGACGATGCAACTCCGCGCAACGTGGTGCCGAACGTGCTTTGACCCAGCTATACACGCTGTTCAGAACCATTACCGGTTCCTATTTGGTTTCGGGCTCCCAATTTAAGAAGAAGCCGACGTCGCCAGGGATTCCGCCGGGGAAGTTAATAATCATGGCCTTAAGCTTGTAACCCTGCGGCTTCGCATTCTTCTGGTAGCGCTCATAGAACTGCTTGGCCTTCCCCTGGAGCGTTTCGGGCCATTGCGGATCAGCGCTGTTGATGGCTCGGCCGCTGTCAGTGCAAAGGGCCGACGGAAAACTATATACTAGTGCTTCGTACTTGCCGTTCTTGACAGCGTTCATCACCAGGCGGCGGACCATCGCGATTTCATTCTCGTTCACCTGGTCCTTGAGGAAACTTTCTGTGAACTTCGTGAGCTCCTGATTTTTTTTCGCCCGCAGCTTTTCCTGCTTGTCTGCCTCCGCCATCTGCTCCTCTAGGAGAGCCATTCGCAGTTGCTCAGCGCTCGGCGGCGCCGCATTTATGTCTAAAGCTGTGTCTTTGATGTTGGCCATTTTCTCCTCCACTCGAAACCGTTCGAGAATAGAACACAGAGGCAGATCGACGTCTTGCCAATCTCGTTCGTTGGGCTCAATTCATGCCCACCCAACCGCAAGAACGTAAATCAGCAGGGTAGTCGACTGAGGCAGGCTGCCAGCCGCACGTTGAAGGGATCGGCCGCCGCGGCAAGAAGTCTTGTCTTCGCAGTCCAGCTACCATTCCATGATGCCATGTGGGCACATCAAGGTCAAATTCGCGATAGGCGGTAGAATATGTCGCGACAGGCCGCGCTAGTAGCAATTACCGGAATCGGCTTCCCGGGGCGAGCATGGGCGATAGGACCTGTTTGAGTGATACCCATTGCCATAATACCGGTCGCCATAATACCGGTTGCGGTAATACCGGTCGCGGTAATACGGTTCGCCATAATAGGATCCGCCATAATAGGATCCGCCATAATAAGGTCTGCCGTAATAGGGTCCGCCGTAATACGGATCGCCGTAGAAGCCGCTTCGGTAATACCCGCCGTAGTAGCCGTTGTTGTTGGCGATCATGCTGCCGAGCAGCGCTCCAGCGACAAATGCGCCGGCGGGGAACCAAAAGTCGTTGTGCCTATGGTATCCCGGACGATAGTGGCGATAGCCGCGATAACCCCTGTACCAGCCATCTCGAATTTGGATGACATCGGACTGCGCGCTTTGTGCCCTGGGCACGAAGATCGGTGCGGCATCAACTGGAACAGTGCTTGTAAGTGCAAAAGTGGCGACCAGGCAGGTCGCTATGCCTGACAGGAACCTCATGATCGCGTCCCTCGCTGGTGGCAATGTTTGCCGTATGCGAAACGTCGTCATTAACTGAAAGAATCCAAATTTGTTCCCGAGACCGGCAAATTGTCTCAAGCCGCTCCGAACCTTTGACGGTCAGACAGGCCGCCGTCCCCAGAGCTACGGGCGCCGGCAACATCGATTCGCCTGCGTCCGGATGGGGATCCCCGCCGCCGAAAAACTCCCGATGCGTTTTAAGCGAGAATACCAGACCGAGTGAGTAGATGATCAGTTGGGTGAGGTTGCCCAGCGTCGCATTGAGAAGGCCGCCCACCCGTATCGCCCGTTTTGGTCGCCATCGACTCGGTGGCGTAGCTCAGCAGCGCGGCCAGCGGCACGATCGCCAGCACGGAAAGCACAAAAAGCAGCGTGTGTGCTTCGGGCTCGAGTGCTTGGGCGACGAACACCGCAGGCGCAAAGGCCAACAACCAGAGAACGGGATTGTCACGGATTTCTTTGAGCAAGGGGGGCCATGGATACGATCAGCGAAATACTGCTTGTCTTAGAACGAGCGCTGGCTGGTCCATGGCTTCAACCCCGCCAGCAGGCTTCCGAGCCATCAGTGCTGGTTGCCAAAAATGTCAGCTATCAGGCAGCGAAATGGGCTGATGAAGGGCGGCTTCGGGTCAACTTATTCCGTAGCGCGAGCGAATCTGGACGACTGGAACGGGTCGAAATCGGTATTTATTTCGTCTTCGGTACCAAGCGTCAGATTTCAACACTATTGTCTATTTCGCGCCAAGCCTGGCCAGCACGGCCTTGGGGATGTTGTATTCCCGGATCACTGCGTCGTGCTTGCGCAAGCCGCACAATTCGCGCTGGATGAAATAGCCATGGACCGCCTCCGCCGCGTCCCTGAGCAGGCGAGCACGACGTTCGCCATCCTCGCCATGTTCACGCAACCTCGCCAGCGTTTCATCCACCCGCCGGCCGGCGCGGCCGAGCGCCGCCGCCTTTTCGCCGAGGATTTCATGGCCGAGCAGGTCGAGCGCGCTCTCCCGCGCTCCCGACCGTCCGAAATTCGATGGCATTCTCACCGACATGATTCACTCCGGTTTTTGCTGAAATCTGGCCCTACTCCGCCGGCCGCGTCTCCTCCAGCACGCTCTCCTCGTTGAACAGGAAGCCGCCGGACTGCCGCTTCCACAGCCGCGCATAAAGCCCGTCGATAGCGACCAGTTCGTCATGCGTGCCTTGTTCGACGATGCGGCCGCCGTCGAGCACCACCAGGCGATCGAGTGCCGCGATGGTCGACAGCCGGTGCGCGATTGCGATGACCGTCTTGTTCTCCATCAGCCTCGCCAGATTTTCCTGGATGGCCGCCTCGATGTCGGAATCGAGCGCCGACGTCGCCTCGTCGAGTATCAGGATCGGCGCGTCCTTGAGGAAGACGCGGGCGATCGCCACGCGCTGGCGCTGGCCGCCCGACAATTTCACGCCGCGCTCGCCGACAAAGGCCTCGTAGCCCTGGCGATCACGATTGTCGCGCAAGTCAAGGATGAAGTCGTGCGCCTCGGCCTTCTTCGCGACCGCGACCACCTCGGCGTCGGTCGCGTCCGGCATGCCGAGCTTGATGTTGTCGCGAAGCGAGCGGTGGAAAAGCGCAGTATCCTGGCTAACGACGCCGATATTGGCGCGCAGCGAATCCTGCGTCACCTTTGAAACATCCTGGCCGTCGATGGTGATCTTGCCGGCCTCGAGGTCGTAGAGGCGCAGGATCAGATTGGCCAGCGTCGTCTTGCCGGCGCCGGACGGCCCGACCAGTCCGACCTTCTCGCCCGGCCGCACGACAAGATCGATGCCGTTGAGCACGCCGAATCCCTTGCCATAGTGGAACTCGACCTGTTTCACGTCGATGCGGCCGCCGGCGACGACAAGCTCCCTGGCGTCAGGCGCGTCGGTCAGGCCGAGCGGCTGCGAGATCAGCGCCTTGGAATTTTCCAGCACGCCGAGATTCCGCAGGATGCCGTTGAGCTGCATCATCAGCCGGCCGAGTAGCATGTTGAGCCGCAACACCAGCGACAACGTGAAGGCGACGGCGCCGACGGTGATCGAGCCTTCGAGCCAGAGATAGACCGCAAAACAGGCGATCGCGGTGATCATCATCCCCGACAGCGTCGTCAGCGCCATGCGCACGCCGGTTAGCCGGCGGGTGAACGGGCGCAGCGCGTCAAGATAGATATCGAAGCCGCTCCTGATGTAGCGGTCGTCGCCGTCGGCCGAGAACAGCTTCAGCGTCTGCACGTTCGAATAGGAATCGACGATGCGGCCGGTGATCATCGAACCAGCCTCGGCGGTTGCCTCGGCATGCTTGCGGATCGCCGGCAGATAGCGCTTGGCCAGCCAGCCGAAGGCGGTGATCCAGATCACCACCAGCACCGCCAGCCGCAAGTCGAGACCGGCGACCAGCACCAGCGTCGTCACCGTATAGACGACCATGAACCAGACGACCGCGATGAAGCTTTCCATCAAATCGCCGGTCGCCTGGCCCGCCTGCCAGACCTTGGTCGCGATGCGGCCGGCGAAGTCGTTCTGGAAGAAGGCGTAGGACTGGCGCGAAACATGACGGTGCGCCTGCCAGCGCACCAGATTGTAGAAGCCGGGGGTGATGGTCTGCTCGTCGACCAGCGCCGCCAGGCCGACGACGATGGTGCGGACGACCAGCACCACGGCGGCCATGAAGACAAGTTCGGGGCCGGCGGCAGTCCACAGCGCGTCCCAGCTGCGCTCGCCGGGGATCTGGTCGAGAATGTCGACCAGCCTGCCGACGAAGTAGAACAGCCCAGCCTCGACCAGCGGCGCAATGCCGCCGATGACAAGCATGGCGAAGAAGGCGACCTTCGCCTGGCCGACATAGTGCCAGAGGAAACCGCTGACGCTGACCGGTGGCCGAAGGTCCGCGGGCTCCCTGAACGGATAGACCCAGTTCTCGAACCAGCGATAGACGGCAATCATCATTCAGCGGCCATCATTCTGCTGCCCATCATTCCACTGTCATCATTCCGCTGCTATCATTCCGCTGCTTGGCCCTTGACGATGGCATCGTTGGCGGCGGCACCGTCGTCGAGCAGGAAGCCGCCCGATTGGCGCTGCCAAAGCTGCGCATAGAGCCCGCCGCTGGCGACGAGTTGCTCATGCGAACCTTCCTCGATGATGCGGCCCTTGTCCATGACGACGAGCCGGTCCATCGCCGCGATGGTCGAGAGCCGGTGCGCGATGGCGATGACGGTCTTGCCTTGCATCAGCTTATAGAGGTTCTCCTGGATGGCGGCCTCAGCCTCGGAATCAAGCGCAGACGTCGCCTCGTCGAGAATGAGGATCGGTGCGTCCTTCAGCATAACACGGGCAATCGCGATGCGTTGCCGCTGGCCGCCTGACAATTTGACGCCACGATCGCCGACATGCGCATCGAAACCGGTGCGGCCACTGGCGTCCGAAAGCCTTGATATGAAATCAAGTGCCTCGGCGCGGCGTGCTGCCTCGACCAGCATCTCGTTGCTGGCGTCCGGTCGGCCATAAAGGATGTTCTCGCGCACTGAGCGATGCAGCAGCGAGGTATCCTGCGTGACCATGGCGATCTGGGCGCGCAGCGAATCCTGCGTCACCGCCGCGATTTCCTGGCCGTCGATCAGGATCTTGCCGCTTTCAAGGTCGTAGAAGCGCAACAGAAGGTTGACCAGCGTCGACTTGCCGGCGCCCGAGCGGCCGACGATGCCGACCTTTTCACCCGGCTTCACCGTCAGCGACAGGCTTTCGATCATGCCTTTCTGCTTGCCGTAGTGGAAGCGGATGTCCTCGAAACGGATCTCGCCCTTGATCACGACAATGTCCTTGGCGCCAGGCCTGTCTTCGACGACGCGCGGCAGCGAGATCGAGCTGATGCCGTCCTGCACCGTGCCGATATTCTCGAACAGGGTGGACATCTCCCACATGATCCATTGCGACATGCCCCAGAGCCGAAGCACGAGGCCGATGACCAGGGCGACGGCGCCGATCGTCACCACCTGGCCGAGCCACAGCCACAGCGAGATCGCAGTGACCGAAAACAACAGCAGTGAGTTGAGGACGTAGAGCAGGCCGTAGAGCCGCGTCACCAACCGCATCGACCGGTAGACCGTATCGAGAAAGCCGGCCATGCCTTCCCGGGCGAAGGACGCCTCGCGCCGCGCATGCGAGAACAGCTTGACCGTCTGGATGTTGGAGTAGCTGTCGACGACGCGGCCGGTCATAGTCGAGCGCGCGTTGGCCTGCTCCTCGCCGACCTTGCCCAATCGCGGGATGAAATAGCGCAGGAGCAAGACATAGCCGGCAAGCCAGACGGCAAGCGGTGCTGCCAGCCGCCAGTCGGCCGAACCGACAATGAACAGCATGCCGAGGAAATAGACCACGACATAATTGAGCACGTCGATGAGCTTGATGACGCATTCGCGCACGGCGAGCGCCGTCTGCATCAGCTTGGTCGCGATGCGTCCGGCGAACTCGTCCTGGTAGAAGGCCATCGACTGCTTGAGCAGGTAGCGATGCACCTGCCAGCGGATACGCATCGGATAGTTGCCCATCAGCGTCTGCTGGTTGAGGAGCGCATGGAACCAGACCGTCGCCGGCAGCGCGAAAACCACGATGAAAGCCATGCCTGCGAGCTTCCAGCCCTCGGTCTGCAGGAATGTCTCGCGATTCTGCACCGACAGCCAGTCGACGATCCGGCCCATGAAGCCGAACATCCACACCTCGGCAAGGGCGATAGCCGTCACCAGCATCGCATCGATCGCGATGTAAGGCCAGGCGCCGAGCGTATAGTGGACGCAGAACGCGATCAGCGTCTTCGGCGGCTCGACCGGCTCCTCGGCAGGGAACGGATCGAGCCTTGTTTCAAACCAGCGGAACATTGTCTTGGTACTCACATGCTCGTTTTCGCTCTCGCCGCGCGGGAGCGTGTAGCGTCCTGGGAGCGCATGGCGTCATGGGTCGCGTGGCAGCAAGGACCGGCGTCCCGGAATCACCCGGGCCGCCGATCCTGCTTCGCGCAATATAGGATGTCGCGGGCTTTTCGCCGACAGGCTCGTTTGACGATCCTGACAGCGCTGTGTCGACCACCCGGAGTTTCGCGCCGGTTTTCGCGCCAGGGCGGATCAGCCTAATGATCCGGCGCACCAGCGACGGCCGGCTGCGGTCGGGAACCGCGCGCGAGAAGTCGACGTCCGGCAGCATGCCGCGATGCGGGCGCCGGCGGGTTTCGGCGTGAACCGCCGACGAGTAGGTTTCGCCGACCAACAGCGTCCAGGTCGCCATCCTGCGCTCGTGCAGGTTTCTTGAACCGGGAATTTTGCAGGGATCGAACATCGGTCCGTCCTCCATGTGAAAATAGGGAAAAAAATCCGTCCTGTTCGCAGCTGAATGGCCAGCGAAAGACGGGGGTTGAACAGCGGCGTGCTCAGGCGGGGCGTTCAGCCCCTTCGACAGCTTGAAAAACATCGCAGGATTCCTTCGAAAACCGAAAAAGGGTTTCGGCTAAGAAGCGGTGCGATCGAAGTCTAAAAGGTCAGGAGAATCGTCGAACCGAAACCGCCGGCAGGCTGGTAAGCCCACATGAGGGGCGCTGGATGTGCATGATCATCATGAATTACCCCTCCATCGGTTCGGGTTGACAATGCCCGGCGTATAACCGACTTCGCAGAAAATGACCACCCGCCGGTCCAGAAATTTCCAAAACCGCGAACCTGTTGTGGCCGATCTGCCACTTATTAGAAGGATGCGGAAATGAACAACCGTCTCCGCATCGCGCTCTACCAGCCGGATATCGCCGGCAACACCGGGACGATCCTGCGCTTCGCGGCTTGCCTTGGTCTCGGCGTCGACATCATCGAACCGGCCGGCTTCCCGCTCTCCGACCGGGCGCTGAAACGGGCCGGCATGGATTATCTCGAAATGGCGGCGCTGACCCGGCATGTCGACTGGCAAGCCTTCGAGAACTGGCGCAGAGGCGAAGCGCGGCGGCTGGTGCTGCTGTCGACCAGAGCCGCGACCGCCTACACCGATTTCGCCTTCGCCGATGCCGACATTCTTCTGTTCGGCCGCGAATCCGCAGGCGTGCCTGACCCTGTCCACGAAGCGGCGGATGCGCGACTGATCATCCCGATGCAGCCGGGCGCGCGCAGCATCAACGTCGCGCTTTCCGTCGCCATGGTGGCCGGCGAGGCGATCCGGCAGCTCGGATAGGATTTGCAGATCTTCAGTGGGCGCAGCCAACCCGGCCGCTTTCTGGCCCCCGGCTGCTTCCTGGCCCCCGGTTGCTTCCTGAACAATGACCGGACCCTCGCTTGTCACTCGTACCCAGGCGCACATCGCCTTCTCCTGCGGTTTGCATATCAAGGGTTTCTTCGTTACAAGCTCAACTAAACTTGAGGTCAAGCGGAAAATTCAAATGGCTGCGGTGACGGAATTGACGGTCGGCCAAGTGGCCACGCGCAGCGGGGTGGCAGTGTCGGCGCTGCATTTCTACGAGGCGCGCGGATTGATCCGCAGCCACCGCACATCAGGCAACCAGCGGCGCTACGGCCGCGACGTGCTGCGGCGGGTGGCGATCATCAAGGTGGCACAGGAGGTCGGCATCTCGCTGGCCGAGATCGGCGAGGCATTGGCATCGCTGCCTGAAGGCCGCACGCCGACGCGCGGGGACTGGAATGTGCTTTCAACCGCCTGGCGCGACCAGCTCGATCGCAAGATTGCCCAGTTGAAGAAGCTGCGCGACGGGCTGACCGACTGCATCGGCTGCGGCTGCATGTCGATCGACAAGTGCCCGCTGCGCAACAAGGAAGACCGGCTGAGCGCCCAAGGCCCGGGCGCAAGGCGGTTGTTGGTCGCTCGCTAATCCGCCGCCGGCAATCGCCTGATGGTGAATTCGATGACGTCGCCCGGCCGCTCGAACCAGCTTTCGATCTCGGTCCAGTAGGCCTGCTTGGGAAAGCGCTCGAACCACTCCTTCGCCTTGAGCCGCGCATCGGAGCGCGGCAGGACGAAGGTCTCGCGCAAAAACCCGTCGCGCGGCGTGCGCTCGCGCTCGGCGCGCGAACGGTCGAGCCTCTTCTTCAGGCCATCCAGCGGCGGTCTTGCCGGAGTGCGCACGAAAGAACTCCATTCACACTTGACCCTTGCACCTAAGAGATTAGGGATCGCGGCCGGAAAAGACGAGTCATTTGTCGGGGTACGCCCGACAACAGGAGACAGCATTTGCAACGACCCGAAATACCGGCGGGGCTGCCGGCCGACATCGAACAGAAGAAGATGAAGGCGCGGCTGTGGTTCGAGACGCTGCGCGAGCGCATCTGCGCCGCCTTCGAGCAGATCGAGCAGGACCTGCAGGGGCCGCAGGCCTCATGGTCGCCCGGCCGCTTCGAAAAGACGCCGTGGCAGCGCGACGCCGGCAAGGGCGGCGGCGGCACCATGTCGATGATGCGCGGCCGTGTCTTCGAGAAGGTCGGCGTCCACACCTCGACGGTCTATGGCGAGTTCTCGCCGGAGTTCAGGAAGCAGATGCCGGGCGCCGAGGAAGACCCGCGCTTTTGGGCGAGCGGCATTTCGCTGATCGCCCATCCGTGGAACCCCAACGTGCCGGCGGTGCACATGAACACGCGCATGGTCGTCACCTCGCGCCAATGGTTCGGCGGCGGCGCCGACCTGACGCCGGTGCTCGACCGTCGCCGCAGCCAGGGGGACCCGGACACGGTCGCCTTCCACCGCGCCATGCAATTTGCCTGCGAGAAGCACGCTGGCGTCGCCGACCACGCGAAATTCAAGGCCTGGTGCGACGAGTATTTCTATCTGCCGCACCGCAACGAACCGCGCGGCACCGGCGGCATCTTCTTCGACTGGCTGCATTCGGACGAGGACAGAGGCGGCTGGAACGCCGATTTCAACTTCGTCCAGGATGTCGGGCGCACTTTTCTCGTCGTCTACGGGCATCTGGTGCGGGCCAATTTCAACGACAACTGGACCGACGGCGACCGCGAAGAACAGCTCATTCGCCGCGGCCGCTATGTCGAATTCAACTTGCTTCACGATCGCGGCACCATCTTCGGGCTGAAGACCGGCGGCAACGTTGCCGCGATCCTGTCCAGCCTGCCGCCAGAGGTGAAATGGCCGTAAAATCTCGGTGAGTTGGACGTGAGTCGCAATCGGGTCCAAATCGCAGGATTCTGGCGGCGAATGTGGCGCGCAGAATATCTTTTTCGTCTAATATCCATTTGAAAAAGCAAGACTATTTTTCGTTACGGGCCGGGAAACGCCGGCGGTTCTCGCCTCCCTGGAACCGCGACCCGACGCGACCGGACGGCCCATGATTGAGTGGGGCACCTCCGAAAAATGGTGCCTTCATTTCCAGGAGAGCATGCCATGCGCAAGCTTATTATGTCGGTTGCGGCTGCCGCCGTTCTTGCCTCTGGTGGCGCTGCCTTCGCAGCGGTCAAGCACACCACGGGCACGATCAAGACTTACGATGGAACGGCCATGAGCCTTGTTCTGGATAACGGATCTACCTTTACGCTGCCCAAGGCCTTCAAGAATCCTGGCCTGAAGGCTGGCGAAAAGGTCCGCGTTTCGTGGGACATGAGCGGCAAGCACAAAATTGCCGAGGCAGTCAGGATTGTGAAGTGATGGCCTGCCCGCTGGAGCAAGACGAGGTCTTGCCTCCGGGGTAGCGTCAAGAGGGCGGAGCAGCGATGCTCCGCCTTTTTCGGTCTCTGCAGCAACCAAAACCATCCGATCGTGTTATGCTGGTTCGGCCAGCGCATGACCCGAAAACCGAACCGGTTTCCGACAGAGATCATGCGTCGATCAAAGGTGCTGGAGCTTCCGTGTCAGAGCAGATGCGGCACTCCGAGGAGGAAAGGGAGAAATCCGATGAAGGAATTCCACTGCGGCTCGCTCGTTCCGGGTTGTGACTGGCATACGCGCGCCGACGAGGAAGCCGAGATCATGCGTCGTGCCGTCGAGCATATGCGTGAGACGCATGGCGAGACGATCATTCGCGAGACGATGATCGAAGCGATCCGTTCGCGCATCGAAAAGGCTCGCGACGCGGCCTGATTTGCCTAATTTTCGAGTGCTTCTGCGGCGCGCTTGAGAAGTGCGCCGCGATCCAGCGCAAAGCCGGACTCGATCCACTCGTTTTCGAGGTTCTTCAGGGTTGCGCCGAGTTTCGGCCCGGGCGACGCGCCAAGCCTCGTCAGATCGGCGCCCTTGAGCGGAAAGTCGGGCTTTTTCCATTTTCCGGCAAAGGCCAGCAGCCGCGAAAAGCCGCCAGCTTCGAGCAGCGCGTCGTTGTCCTCGACGGCACGGGCTCGAGCGGAAGCGAGCGACAGCCGCAAGCGATCGACAAGGCCCTGACGATCGCCGCGATAGAGCCGTTTTGCGAGTTCCGCTTCGGTCGTCTTCGGCCCGACGGGCGCTGTCAGCGCCCACTGCCTGAGGCGACCGGCGTCGCTGACGGAGGACCTCAACCGCTCCGCGAGCGTCTTCATCCGCGCTGCGTCCGGCGGCACGATCGCTTCAAGCCTGAGCAGCGGGTCCAGCGTCCAGCCGAGATCCTTCTCCGCCCTGGTCAGCGCATGGATCGCATCGATGCCCCATTTCTCGCTCTCCGGCAGAACGCTGGTGAGCACGCCCGCCTGGCGCATCCACAGCAGGGCGCGCGATGGATCGGGGGCCGACAGCAGCTTCTTCAGTTCGGACCAGACGCGCTCGACCGAGAGTTGGCCAAGCCCCTCCTTGAGCCGGGCGCAAGCCTTCAGCCCTTCGGCATCCGGCCGGCCGTCGCCATACCAGGCGAAGAAGCGGAAAAAGCGTAGGATGCGCAGATAATCCTCGCGGATGCGCGCCTCCGGATCGCCGATGAAGCGCAGCCGGCGCGCCTCGATATCGGCAATGCCGCCGACCAGGTCGACGATCGTGCCGTCGGCCTCGGCATAGAGCGCGTTGATGGTGAAATCGCGTCGTTCCGCATCGGCCTTCCAGTCGCGCCCGAACAACACTTTTGCCCGCCGTCCGTCGGTCTCGATGTCGGCGCGCAGCGTGGTCACCTCGAATGGCTTGCCGCCGGCGACAATCGTGATGGTGCCGTGCTCGATGCCGGTCGGCACCGCCTTGAAACCCGCCGCCTCGGCGCGGCGGATGGTCTCGTCAGGCACGGTTGTGGTGGCGATATCGACGTCGGCAACCGGCTGGCCGATGAGCGCATTGCGCACCGCACCGCCGGCGACGCGCGCCTCCTCGCCGCCATCCGCCAAAGCCGCCAGCAGGCGCTGCAAATGCCGTTCCCCGAGCCAGTCGGCTTTGCCCGCGAGCGACACCCGGCCGCTCACGTATAGAGCCTTTCATAGAGCGTGCGGATGATGCCCGCGGTGACGCCCCAGATGCGCTGTCCGTCATAGGGCATTTCGTAGAAGACCCATTCGAGATCGTTCCACATGCGGCTGTCGCGGCCGTGGTTGGCCGGGTCCATCAGAAAGCGCAGCGGCACTTCGAAGGCGGCGTCGACCTCCTCGGAATTCAGCGTCAGTGAAAAGTCCGGCCGCACTATTCCCAGCACCGGGGCGATCCGGTAGCCGCTGCCGGAGACGTAATCGGGCATGCGGCCAATGATCTCGACCCGATCCTGGCCAAGCCCGATCTCCTCGAATGTCTCGCGCAATGCCGCCGCCTCCGGGCTCGGATCGGTAGGATCGATCGTGCCTCCGGGAAAGGCCACCTGCCCCGAATGGCTGCGCAGCTTTTCCGCCCGCTTGGTCAGCAGAACCGTTGCATCGCGTCCATGATCGACCACCGGGATCAGCACGGCGGCATCGCGCAGCGCCTTTGCGAGCTTCAAACGCGGATGTCCCGGGTTGAAGCGATGGTCGCCATAATCGTCGGCGGCATGCGCCAGCGGCTGCGCCGCGACGCGGGCGCGAAAATCCGCGGCCGAAAACGGCGCCGGCGTCACTTGGTCCATAGTGTCACCTGGTTCATCGCGTCACCTGGTCCATCATGCCCCGGTTCATTTGGCCCCGGTCCATTTGGCCCCGGTCCATTTGGCGTCGCCCTCTCATGCGCTCAGCCGCTGCAGTTTTTCCGCCGGCATGATCGGATAGACCGCACCCTTCGAGCGGACGGCAAACATCCTTCGGCCGCCGACCTCGATCTCCTCGCCATGCTCGACCAATTCATACATGACCGGCCGCGCCAGCAGCGCCTCCAGCCGTCCGCGCACCAGCACATAGGGTTTCAGGCCGCCGGTTGCCTCCTCGTCGACAAAGCGCAGCGGATGCTCCGGCCCGGCCTCGACCACATCGCCGACATTGGTACGAAAGGTGATGACCTGGCCATCGCCGGTGCCGCAAACATCCATCTCGACGGCGATGAAGGGCGCGTCGACGACGCCGATGCCGACCCTTTCCACCGGCGTCACCAGATAGGTCCTGCCGTCTTCGTCCTTGCGCAGCACGGAGGAAAACAGCTGCACCAGCGGCATGCGGCCGATCGGCGTGCCCTGGTAGAACCAGGTGCCGTCCTGCCGGATCTCCATGTCGAGATCGCCGCAAAAGGCCGGATTCCAACGATCCACCGGCGCCGGCCCGTTGCCCGCGCGGGCGGCACGCGAGATCAGCGCCTCCAGTCCGAGCGCCGCGGTCGCGGTCGTCAAACTTCCTTCACGATCTTCGGCGCGTTCTGTCATGGTCACGAAATAGTCACTGTTGTTCCGCTTGTCAGCCTAAGTCAGTGATTTAAGTTCAAAGACAGGCGCCACGCGAGGCCGAATCGCGGCACTCTGTGGCGTCGAAGCTGCAAGCCGGTATTTCCAACGAGAAGGATCGATGCTGCATGAGCGTGATGATCAAGGAAAGCCCGATCAGCGAAGAGGACATGATCGCCCTGGCCGAGACGGCGCTGGCCGACATTTCCAGGGTTCGCGAGGGCGTCGGCCGCGTCATCTTCGGCCAGGAAAGCGTCGTCGAACGCACGCTGGTGGCGCTGCTCGCAGGCGGCCATGCGCTGCTGGTCGGCGTGCCCGGCCTCGCCAAGACCAAGCTGGTCGAGACGCTGGGCATCGTGCTCGGCCTCGATTCCCGCCGCATCCAGTTCACGCCCGACCTGATGCCGTCCGATATTCTCGGCTCCGAGGTGATGGAGCAGGACGAATTCGGCAAGCGCTCGTTCCGCTTCATCTCCGGGCCGATCTTCGCGCAACTGCTGATGGCCGACGAGATCAACCGCGCCTCGCCGCGCACCCAGTCGGCGCTGCTGCAGGCGATGCAGGAATACCACGTCACCATTGCCGGTGTCCGCCATGACCTGCCGGCGCCCTTCCACGTGCTGGCGACGCAGAACCCGCTGGAGCAGGAGGGCACCTATCCGCTGCCCGAGGCGCAGCTTGACCGTTTCCTGATGCAGGTCGACATCCTCTATCCGGAAATCGAGGCGGAGCGCCGCATCCTCCTGGAGACCACCGGCATTGAGGACGCCAAGGCGCAGAACGTGCTGCAGCCGGCGCGGCTGAAGGAGATCCAGACCCTCATTCGCCGCATGCCGGTGCCGGAAAGCGTCGTCGAGGCGATCCTCCAGTTGGTGCGCTCGGCGCGTCCCGGCCAGGGCAATGCCGAGACCGACAAGCACGTCGCCTGGGGCCCGGGCCCGCGCGCCAGCCAGTCGCTGACACTGTGCGCCCGCGCCCGCGCCCTTTATGACGGACGGCTGGCGCCGTCGATCGACGACATCAGAGCGCTGGCCGAGCCGGTGCTGCAGCACCGCATGGCGCTGACCTTTGCCGCCCGTGCCGAGGGCACGACCGTGCGCGACGTGGTGGCGAAACTGGCAAAAGGCATCTGATGGCGCGTATAGGCGAGGCCCAGGCACCGGCGGCGACGCGTGATGCGCTCGCCCGCGGCCGGTTGCGGGCATCGCTGGTGCCGGACCTGCTGGTCGAGGCGCGTCGCATCGTCAACACGGTGATCGCCGGCTGGCACGGCCGCCGCAAGCGCGGCATCGGCGAGAATTTCTGGCAGTTCCGGCCCTATGTCGAGGGCGACTCCTCGCGTATCGACTGGCGCCGCTCGGCCCGCGACGACCACATCTATGTGCGAGACCGCGAATGGGAGGCCGCCCATACGGTGTGGCTGTGGGCAGATCCCTCGCCTTCCATGCTCTACAAATCGACCGGCGCCACCGTCTCGAAGGAGTCCCGCGCGCTGGTGCTGGCGCTGGCCATGGCCGAGCTTCTGTCGCGCAGCGGCGAGCGTATCGCCTGGCCCGGGCTGACCGATCCGTTCACCGCCCGCAACGGCGCCGAGCGGATCGCAGCACAACTCAGCCATGCCGGCGAATTGCCGGCAAAGCCCGACCTGTCCGCCATCCGCCGCTTCTGCGACATCGTCGTCGTCAGCGACTTCCTCGATCCGGTCGAGGACACAATCGCCTGGCTTGACGTGCTCGCCCGCCACGGCGTGCGTGCCCATCTGATCGAGGTCGCCGACCCGGCCGAGGAGAGATTCCCCTATGCCGGCCGCACCGAATTCACCGATCCCGAGACCGGCGACAAGCTGACCGCGGGCCGCGCCGAAACGCTGGGCGACGACTACCGACTGCTTTACATCGCCCGCCGCCAGGAACTGACCGACTGGTGCAAGCGCCTCGGCTGGAGCTTTACCGTCAACCACACCGACCGCCTCGCCTCCGATGCGCTGGTGCGTGTCCACATGGCGATGACCGTCGATGGCAGCTCAGCCGGGAGGATCCGCGCATGAGCTGGCTGCCACTCTCCTTCGGGGCGCCGATGGTGCTGTGGGGCCTTCTGGCCCTGCCGGTGATCTGGTGGCTTTTGCGGTTCACCCCGCCCAAGCCGCAGACCGAGGTCTTCCCGCCGCTGAAGATCCTGGCCCGCGTGCTGAAGCGCGAGGAGACGCCGCAACAGAGCCCGTGGTGGCTGACGCTGCTCAGGCTGCTGATGGCGGCCCTTATCGTTGCGGCGCTGGCCGAACCTGTGTTCAACCCGCGTGAAAGACTGCCGGCCGAGGGCACCGCGCTTGCGCTGGTCATCGACAATGACTGGGCAAGTGCCGCCGACTGGGGCCAGCGCGTCGCCACTGCCGAACGGCTGATCGCCGATGCCAGCTCCAACGACGTGCCTGTCATCATCGCCTTCACCGCCGAAAAACCGAATGCCGAGATCGGCCCGTTCGACGCCGCCACCGCGCTCGACCGGCTGCGCGCGGCAAAGCCGCGGCCGATCCCGACCGACCGCCCGGCCGTCTATGCCCGCGTCGCGACAACCCTGGAGAGCTTGCCGGGCGCCAGCGTCGCCGTGCTCGCCGATGGTCTGGCGGCGGAAGGCGACGAGGCCGCCTTCAACACGCTTCTGTCGAAGAACGCCGCCCGTGTCGTCTGGGCCGCCTCCGACCGGCCTGGCCTGATCGGCCTGACCGGCGCCGACAACCAGGTGGACGGCTTCGAGCTGACCGCCATCCGCGCGCCGGGCGATCCGGCGCCGGCTCAGGTGACCGCCGGCGCCTTCGACGACAAGGGCCGCCGCATCGCCGACGCCACGCTGACCTTCTCGCCGGGCGAATCCACCGCCACCGGCACGATGGCGGTGCCTTTCGAGCTGCGCAACGACTTCGCCTCGATCACGCTCGACGGTCAGCGGCAGGCCGGCGCCGTTCGCGTGCTCGACGAGAGTTCCAAGCGCCGCCGCGTCGGACTGCTGTCGCAGGCCGAAGCCGACCAGGCGCAGCCGCTTCTGTCGCCGCTGTACTACATCCGCCGCGCGCTGCAGCCCTTCGCCGATCTGGCCGAGCCGTCGAGCGCCGACCTTGCCGACGCCATCCCGCAGCTCCTCGACCAGAAGCCGGCGATGATCGTCATGGCCGATGTCGGCACCATTCCGCAGCAGGTGCGGCAAAGGCTGGTCGACTGGGTCGACAATGGCGGCACGCTGGTGCGATTCGCCGGCTCGCGGCTGGTCGCCGCCGGCAATGACGACGACCTGCTGCCGGTCAGGCTGCGCACCGGCGAGCGCTCGCTCGGCGGCGCGCTGTCGTGGACGACGCCGCAGCCGGTCACCGATTTTCCGAAGACCGGCCCCTTCGCCGATCTCGCTCCACCGGCCGAGGTCACCGTCACCAGGCAGGTGCTGGCCGAGCCGACGCCCGATATCGTCGAGCGCAGCTGGGCCACGCTTGCCGACGGCACGCCACTGGTGACCGGGATGAAGAAGGGCAAAGGCACGCTTGTCCTGTTCCATGTCACGCCGGAGGCGACCTGGTCGAACCTGCCGATCTCCGGCAGTTTCGTCGAGATGCTGCGCCGCATCGTGCAACTGTCGCGCAACCAGGGTGCGGCGGTCGCCAATGCCGAAGCCGCCGCCGCCTCGCTGGCGCCCTACCGCATGATATCAGCCGATGGCACGCTGGTGCCGCCGACGCCGGATGCACGGCCGCTGGTGCCGGGTGCCGGCCCGCTGCCGGTGACGTTCGAGAATCCGCCCGGCCTGTATGGCTCCGACACCGGCGTCATCGCTCACAATCTGCTCAATGCCGAAAGCCGCTTGGCGCCGCTGGTCCGTCCTCAGATCACCGTGCCGGTCACCACCGTCCAGTACGCTTTCGACGAATCGCACAATTTGAAGGGCCCGCTGGTGGCGGCAGCTCTCCTGCTGATGGTCCTTGATACGCTGGCGGTGTTCTGGATGGGCGGCCTGTTATCGCGCCGGCCGCGCCGCGCCGGCACGGCCGCCGCAACCACCGCCGCCCTGCTGATTACGCTCGGCGCCCTGGTCGGCCACACCGACATCGCCCGCGCCGACGATGCCAAACCCGGTGATGAGCGGGCGATCGAGGACATTTCGAAAACCCGGATCGGCTATGTGCAGACCGGCGACCGGAGCGTCGATTCGATCAGCCAGGCCGGGCTGGAGGGCCTGACCCGCTTTCTGATCGAGAAGACCGCGCTTGAGCCGGGGGCGCCGGCCAGCGTCGATATCTCGAAGGACCAGCTTGCCTTCTATCCGCTGATCTACTGGCCGATCGATCCTGCCGCGCCGATGCCGAGCCAGGCCGCGATCGCCCGCGTCGACGCCTATATGCAGCAGGGCGGCACGGTGCTGTTCGACACGCGCGACCAGTTCGCCACCGGCATCGGCGCGGAGCAGGCCAGCCCGGCGACGGAGCGGCTGCGCGACATCCTCGGCAACCTCAACGTGCCGGCGCTGGAGCCGGTGCCGTCGGACCATGTGCTGACCAAATCCTTTTACATCCTGCCTGAGTTTCCCGGACGCTTCGCCGGTGGCCCGCTCTGGGTCGCGGCGTCGCTCGAAGCCAGCAACACCGAGAACCGCCCGGTACGCACCGGCGACGGCGTCTCGCCGATCATGATCACCGCCAATGATCTCGCCGGCGCCTGGGCGGTCGACGAGAATGGCGACCCGCTTTTGCCGACCGTGCCGTCGGATCCGATGCAGCGCATTTATGCGCTGCGCGGCGGCGTCAACATCATGATGTACATGCTGACCGGCAACTACAAATCCGATCAGGTGCATGTGCCGGTGCTGCTCGAACGGCTGGGGCAGTAAGCCATGAACTTGTCGCTCGCCTTCGAACCGCTCATCTCCTGGCCGCTGCTCGGCCTGGTGCTGGCGCCGCTGTTGCTGCTGGCATTGGTCGGCCTGTGGTTCCGCCAGCGCGGCGCGGTCTTCCGTTTTGCCGCCCTGCTGGCGCTGACTGCTGCCCTGCTCAACCCGGTGTTGCTCGACGAAGAGCGCGAGGCGCTGAAAAGCGTCGTCGCCGTCGTCGTCGACCGCAGCCAGAGCCAGGACATTGGCGAGCGCACCAGGCAGACCGACGAGGCGCTGGCCGGGCTTCAGCAGCGCCTCGGCCGCTTCAAGCAGTTCGACGTCCGCGTCGTCGAGGCCGGCAAGTCGGAAGCCGCCGAGGAGCGCACCGAAACGCGGCTTTTCGGGGCACTTGAGAGCGCTTTCCGCGACGTGCCGCCTTCGCGCATCGGCGGCGCCATCATGATCACCGACGGCGAGGTGCATGACGCCCCAGGCGGAACGCCCGACTTCAACGCCCCGCTGCACGCGCTAATCACCGGCAACGACCAGGAAAAGGATCGCCGCATCCGCTTCGAGAATGCGCCGCGCTTCGGTCTGGTCGGCAAGCCGCTCGAAATGACCTATCGCGTCATCGGTACCAACAACGAGGCCGGCTCGGTCGATGTGCGCGTCTCGGTCAATGGCGAGCAGGTCTCGGTCGAGCGCGCCACCATCGGCCAGGCCATGCCGCTGCAGGTGACCATTCCCGGCGCCGGCCGCAACATCGTCGAACTCGCCATCGATCCCGAGCCCGACGAACTCACCGACACCAACAACCGCGCCATCGCGCTGATCGACGGCATCCGCGAGAATTTGCGCGTGCTGCTGGTCTCCGGCGAACCGCATGCCGGCGAACGCACCTGGCGCAACCTTCTGAAATCCGACGCCTCGGTCGATCTTGTCCACTTCACCATTCTGCGGCCGCCGGAAAAGCAGGACGGCACGCCGATCAACGAATTGTCGCTGATCGCCTTCCCGACGCGCGAACTGTTCGTCGAGAAGATCAAGGATTTCGACCTGATCATCTTCGACCGCTACCAGCACCGCGACGTGCTGCCGGTCCTCTATTACGACTACATCGCCGAATATGTTGAAAAGGGCGGCGCGCTGCTGATCGCGGCAGGACCCGAATATGCCAGCGAAAGTTCCATCGCCCGCACGCCTTTGATGTCGGCGCTGCCGGCGATGCCGACCGGCGAAGTCGTCGAAAAGGCCTTTTATCCGCGCCTCACCGAGCTCGGCCAGCGCCATCCGGTGACGCGCGGGCTTGACGGCTCCGCCACCGAGCCGCCGCACTGGAGCCGCTGGTTCCGCACCATCGGCGTCGAGAACCCCGGGGGCGAGGCGGTAATGAAGGGCGCCGACAACCGTCCGCTGCTGCTGCTCGACCGCAAGGGTGAAGGCCGCGTCGGCATGTTTTTGTCCGACCAGGGCTGGTTGTGGGCGCGCGGCTTCGAGGGCGGCGGCCCGCATGTCCAGCTCTATCGCCGCATCGCCCACTGGCTGATGAAGGAGCCCGAACTCGAGGAGGAGCGGCTGACTGCCGACGGCCGCGGCATGATGCTGGAAATCCGCCGCCAGACGATGAGCGACGATCCCGGCCCGGCGCAGATCATCACCCCGTCCGGCAAGGCGATGACCGTCAAGCTCGAGAGAGCCGAACCCGGCGTCTTCCTCGGCAGCATCGAGACCAGCGAGATCGGCCTCTATCAGGTCGGCAATGGCGACCTGAAAGCGCTTGCCCATGTCGGCCCGGTCAACGCACCGGAATTCACCGACGTCGTCTCCACCGAGAACCGGCTGAGAGCGCCGGCCGAGGCCACCGGCGGCAGCGTGCGCCGCCTGGCGCAATCGTCGACCCTTGGCAATCTCGCCGGCGGCGTGACGCTGCCGTCGGTCGTCCCGGTCCGCTCCACGGGCGCGGCGGCCGGCAACGACTGGATCGGCCTGCGCACCACCGACGACAGTGTGCTGAAGGCCGTCTCGCGCGTGCCGCTGTTCGGCGGGTTCCTCGGCCTCGGCCTGCTGCTGCTGGCATTGGGCTCGATGTGGTACCGCGAGGGGCGGTAGCGACGCCGATTTTCCTTCTCCCCTTGTGGGAGAAGGTGGCCGAGCCCACGGGTCTTGCCTCCGGCAAGCCCGAGGACAGGCTCCGCTCGGTCGGATGAGGGGTGTTCCAGCTTGGCAGCGACGGCACTCCGTCCAGCACCCCTCAACCGTCTTGGCGCTGCGCGCCAATCCACCTTCTCCCACAGGGGGAAGGGAAGCGGGCGCGCTACTCCTCCGGTTCCGTCGTGAACATCAGCGGGTAGCCCTTGGCCTTGCCGGCATCGGTCGCCCGAGTCGCCTTGGTCTCGGCGACGTCCCTTGTGAAGACGGCGACGACGCAGACGGCTCAGTCGCCGGGGCCAGCAAACAAAATGAGATTTCCGTCTGGATCCATAACAATGAAGTTTCTGGCACCCCAGGGTTCTTTCCTGAGGACTTAGTGAAAGGGCACCCCTGCGGCCTGAAAATTCAGAAAGAGCTGTTTAATCTCGTCTGCAGTATCGACTGTGATCCCGGCGGAGAGCAGGTGTTCACGTTGCCGTATATCGCCAACGAACACAGGTTCGCAAACCAGCCTCAGCGCGAGTTGCGCATTGTCACGTGTCACCTGTCCGTAAAATGCCGGGTCGCCGTAAACAAAGTCGACTCCGAAGCCGAGCTTGGTGGTGAAGAATTCGAACGACGCTTTGATGTCGGTGACGAACAACTGCGCTGAGGTTGAACTCAGAACGGGTGCAGGTACGGTCTGTTTTTTCTGATCTGTCATGGCTGGGGCTCCTGTCTTGAGCGCCTGCCATCCCTCGAACCCCGATTGACGCGCGATCAGTTCCTGCGCGTCGCTGAGCTTGAAATTTGCTTCCAGTACCTGATTGTCATCGAGATGCTGGAAGCGTGGCAACGCAGCCCTGATCTCGGCTGCGACCGGATAGTACCGTTCGCGGTGCCACCGCAATATTGCTTGGCCTGCTTTTTGAGGTTTTCGAGATTCGGCATGGGCGCAACTGTGGTTACAGTATAGGCGGGCATTGCCCTTTCGACGTTACACCGATGCGCCCTACGCAGCGCTGCGAACGTGCCTCGGCGATGAGCAGTTGTCAGTCACCGCACTCCGTCCAGTACCCTCAACCGTCTTGGCGCTGCACGCCAATCCACCTTCTCCCGCAGCAAGGGGAGGAGGGGAAGCCGGCACTACTCCTCCGGTTCCGTCGTGAACATCAGCGGGTAGCCCTTGGCCTTGCCGGCATCGGTCGCCCGTGTCGCCTTGGTCTCGGCGACGTCCCTGGTGAAGACGGCGACGACGCAGACGCCGCGCTGGTGCGCGGTGATCATCACCCGCCGAGCCAGGTCCTCGCTCAGCTTGAACTCGCCCTTGAGCACCGTCACCACGAACTCGCGCGGCGTGAAATCGTCATTAAGGAGGATGACCTTGTAGAGCTTCGGCCGTTCGATCTTCGGCTTCGTCTTGGTGCGGGGTTTGGTGACGATCTCAGGCATCGGAACCGGCAACTGCGCGCAAGAATTTCGCTTTTATCCTGACATGAACGAAAGCAATCGTCCATTTTGAACCGCCCGCAAACCGCCTTCCTGGCGGGGCGCCGCCGTTCACAAGTCCATGCCTTATGTGGGACCGCCGCTAAGCCGCGCAGAGACCGCGAAGAAACGATACGGGCCGTTTCGTTTAGAAATAGCTACCGCCGCAACACCGCCGACAACACATCCCTGATGCCGATGGCGCCGACGAAGCGCGACTGGTCGTCGAACAGCGCCACCGGTGCGGTCTGCGAGCGGTGCATGGCCAGCATCACCGTCTTCAGCGAGGTGCCGGGATTGGCCCAGAATACCTGCGTCGTCTCCTCCGGCTGCGCCTCGACATCGGCGCACGACACCCAGAACGCCGGCTTGCCATCGCGCTCGGCCGCCGCCACCAGCCCGTGCTCATCGATCTTGAAACGCGTCGTCTTGCGGCGGTCGAGCCACACCCAGCCGTCCTCGCCGTGGTCGAGATCACGGCGGTCGCGCATCACGTTCCAGGCAGTCAGCACCGAGAGCGGATTCACATTGGCGATGAAGTCGCGGACATAGTCGTTGGCGGGGCGCAGCACGATGTCTTCCGGCGCGCCGGTCTGCACGATGCGCCCGCCTTCCATGATGGTGATGTGGCTGCCGATCTTCAGCGCCTCCTCGAGATCGTGGCTGACGAAGACGATGGTCTTCTTCAGCTCGGCCTGAAGCTGCAGCAATTCGTCCTGCAGCTTGGTCCGGATCAGCGGGTCGAGCGCCGAGAACGGCTCGTCCATCAGCAGGATCGGCGCTTCGGTGGCAAACGCGCGCGCCAGCCCGACGCGCTGCTGCATGCCGCCGGAAAGCTCGTGGGCGTATTTCGACGCCCACTGGTCGAGGCCGACGAGCTTCAACTGGCGGTCGACGCGCGCCTTGCGCTCGGCTTCGGGCACGCCGGAAAGCTCGAGCCCAAAGCCGACATTTTCCGCGACGGTGCGCCAGGGCAGAAGGCCGAACTGCTGAAACACCATGGCGACCCGCGTCTGTCGGATGTGGCGCAGCGTGGCGGCGTCGCAGGTTGCGACATCGACCATGCGGTCGCCGTCCTTGACCATGACGTTGCCGCGCGCCGGCACGTTGAGCAGGTTGACGGCGCGCAGCAGCGTCGATTTGCCGGAGCCGGAGAGGCCCATCAGGACGGAAATCTCGCCCTCGTTGACGGTCAAATTGGCACCGGCGCAGCCGAGCACGGCGCCGGTCTTCTCCAAAATTTCCTGACGCGTTGCGCCCCTGTCGACGAGCGCCAGCGCTTCCTTGCGCGCCGCGCCGAAGACGATGTCGACATTCTTGAAATCGACCGCAGCGCTCATTTGGCGGCTCCCGTGCCGATGCGGCTGATGCGGTCGAGGATGATGGCGAGCACGACGATGGCGAGGCCGGCTTCGAGGCCGAGCGGGATGTTGACCGAGTTCAGCGCGCGCACCACCGGCTTGCCCAGGCCGTTGGCGCCGATGAGCGCAGCGATCACCACCATGGAGAGGCAGAGCATGATGCACTGCGTCAGGCCCGCCATGATGGTCGGCAGCGCCGCCGGCAGCTCGACTTTCCACAGCAGCTGGCGTTTCGTCGCGCCGAAGGCTTCGCCGGCCTCGATCATCGGTTTCGGCACCGAGGTGATGCCGAGATGCGTCAGGCGGATCGGCGCGGGAGCGGCGAAGATGACGGTGACGATGAGGCCGGGTGCGATGCCGAGGCCGAAGAGAATGAGCACCGGGATCAGGTAGACGAAGGTCGGCATGGTCTGCATCAGGTCGAGGACCGGCTGGAGATAGCGGTAGCCGCGCTCGTTATGCGCCGCCCAGATGCCGATCGGCACGCCGATGGCCATCGAGGCCGCAGCGGCGCCCACGACCAACACCAGCGTCTCGACGGTTTCCTGCCAGAGATCCTGGTTGACGATGAAGAGCAGGCCGAGCGCGACGGCAAGCGCCAGCTTCCATGATTTCTGCAGGTACCAGGCAAGCCCGGCTATGGCGGCGACCAGGAGGACCGGGGGGACGAGCAGCAAAAGATCGACGAGCCCGTCGAGAACGACGGTGAGCCCGTCGGCGATACTGTCGAAAAACCACTCGAAATTGGTGGTCAGAAAGTCGAAGAAGGTCTTGCCCCACCGCCCGATCGGGATCTTGAAGCTCGAAATCAGTTGCGAAACCGGATCCATGGCAAATGTCCCCTCATTCTTCTTCACCTCTCCCCTGACGGGGTGGGCCGAACCGCGCAGCCGAGCCGGGTGGGATGGTCACGGTTATGCTCCGTTCCGAACCATCCCAACCGCGGCGCGTGCCGCGCCGAACCTCCCACACGGGGGAGGTGTAAGTTTGCTACGAACCCAGTGCGGTTTTCACCGCGGCCGCGGCGTCGCCGCCGTCGAAGGTCGTCACGCCGGCGAGCCATGGCGTCATCGCGTCCGGATTGGCCTTGAGCCATTCGGTGGCCGCGGCTTTCGGGTCGGCGCCGTCATTGAGGATCGCACCCATGATCTCGTTTTCCATCTTGAGCGAGAACACCATGTTCTTGAGCAGCGCGCCGACGTTCGGGCATTCGGTGGTGTAGCCGGCCCGGACATTGGTGGCGACGGTCGCGCCGCCGAAATTCGGGCCGAACACCTCGTCGCCACCCGACAGATAGGCCATCTTGATGTTGGCGTTCATCGGATGCGGCTCCCAGCCGAGGAAGACCACGTCTTCGCCCGATGCGGCCGCCTTCTGCACCGCCGACAGCATGCCGGCTTCGGAGCTTTCGACAAGCTCGAAATCCTTCAGGCCGAACTTGTCGGCGGCGATCATGTCGAGGATCAGGCGGTTGCCGTCATTGCCGGCTTCGATGCCGTAAATCTTGCCGTCGAGCTTGTCCTTGAATTTGGCGATATCGGTGAAATCCTTCAGACCGGCATCATAGGTGTGCTGTGGAACGGCGAGCGTATATTTCGCGCCTTCCAGGTTGGTCACGACCGTCTCGACCGACTTGTCTTCGAGATAGGGTTTTATGTCGGCTTCCATGGTCGGCATCCAATTGCCAAGGAAGACGTCGACGTCCTTGTTCTTCAGCGAGGTGTAGGTGACCGGAACCGACAGCACCTGCACGTCGGGCTCGTAGCCGAGCGCTTCGAGGATGACGCTGGCGGTAGCGGTGGTGGCGGTGATGTCGGTCCAGCCGACATCGGCAAAACGCACCGGCTTGCAGCTTTCCGGCTCGGCGGCGAGTGCACCGCTCGCCGAAAGAAATGCCGCCAGACCGAAGCCGGCGGCGAGTAGTTTCATACGCGACATCTGTATTCTCCCATTGTGATCTGTCGGCGAAGCGAAATTGCGGATTTGTCTCCGCCTTGTTTCGTCAGCCAAACACCATTCTGGTGCGGTTTCAAGCGATAAGACAATCGCGATCAACGGCGCGGGCTGGCCGACCAGCGACAGATTCGCCGCTTTTCCGGTGGCCAGGCGCTTTTCCGGTGGAACGTCGGGACGCCCCCTCCCCGCGTTGGGACAACTCGGCTTAAAGAGGCGGCATGGCCAAGCTGTACTTCCACTATGCGACGATGAATGCCGGCAAGACGACGATGCTGCTGCAGGCCTCCTACAATTACCGCGAGCGCGGCATGATGACGATGCTGTTCGTCGCCGGCCACTACCGCAAGGGCGACACCGGGCTGATCTCGTCGCGCATCGGCCTGGAGGCGGAGGCTGAGATGTTCCGCGACGGCGACGACCTGTTCGCCAGGGTCGCCGAGCATCACGACCACACGACCGTGCATTGCGTCTTCGTCGACGAGGCGCAGTTCCTCGAAGAGGAGCAGGCGTGGCAGCTTGCCCGCATCGCCGACCGGCTGGACATCCCGGTGATGTGCTACGGCCTGCGCACGGATTTCCAGGGCAAGCTGTTTTCCGGCTCGCGCGCGCTCCTGGCGATAGCAGACGATCTGCGCGAGGTGCGCACCATCTGCCGCTGCGGCCGCAAGGCGACGATGGTCGTGCGCCTCGGCGCGGACGGCAAGGTGGCGAGACAGGGCGAACAGGTGGCGATCGGCAAGGATGTTTATGTCTCGCTCTGCCGCCGCCATTGGGAAGAGGAAATGGGCCGCGCCGCGCCCGACGATTTCATCGGCTTCACCAAGGCCTGAGCAGCGCCGTCGGCGACGCTGCCGATCTCCCCCCTTGCGGGCCCTTGCGGGGGAGATCGGGTGCGGCTTCGGCTTTTCGCCAATCACCAGCGGTGGAAGGCAGGCCGATGGGGTCGGGTTTTGTTTGAGGTATCGCGGCATCTTCCGCCTTTCCTTCCCCCCTTGCCATACATATATTCGCGGCGTTCGCGACACGAACAATTGCCGAAGCGGGAGGCTCCTATGGCGACATTGCAGAATTTCGATGCCGAAATTGCCAAGACCAATCAGGTCGTGCAGGACATGCGCACCAAGATCGAGCAGTCCGGCGCCGTGCTCGACACGCTCGCCAGGACCGACAGGAAGATCGGCGACGCCAATTTCGACCTCGAGAATGCCCGCATCGAGGATGTGCTGAAGCAGCAGAAGGTGATGGAAGGCAACATCGCCGACCTGATCATCGGGCTGGAGGACGCCACCAACGTCTTCGGCGCCGAATTCGAGAGCATGAAGAACTACACCGGCTGGGAAAGCTTCGTCGGCATATTTTCCGACCAGAGCAAGCAGCGCATGCGCACCGACCGCGTCCGCAACATGTCGCTGGCCGGCAATCTGCAGGAGCTTCTGGCGAAATCCGACACCATCGTCGGCATCCTCAAGGCGCAGAAGCAGATCCTCGACCAGCGTTACAAGACCTCCGAGGCCAGCCTGTCGCAGGTGATCGAGCGCCGCAAGGCAACCATGTCGAATCTCGAGACCGTGCAAAAGCGCATCGAGGAGCTCAATCCGATGCTGCTCGACATCGAGAACAAGATCGCCGCCTCGACCAGCCAGAAGGAGCGCACCGAGCTTGAGGGCGAGCGTTCGAAACTGGCAACCGAGTACAACGAGAAGCAGGCCAAGGAGCAGGAACTGCTGGCCGAAAGCCAGACGCTGGAGCGCTACACCTCGATGTTCCAGACCTTCGTCGATTCGCTCAACAACCAGATCGCGGCGCAGTCGACGCTGATCAACAAGCTGACCATCGATACCGAGCAGCGCATCGTGCTCTACAAGGCCCTGGAAGATTCGCTGAAGACCGCCGCCCAGCAGGACGTCGCTCACAAGATCAACACGCTGGGCAGCCAGGTCGACAACACCGCCGAGGAAACCATGGCCGGCATCGGCGCGGCCTCGCAGAAGCACATTGGCGATCTCCTCGAAATGCACGAGAAGAACATGGTGGCGACCGCCGACATCCAGCGCCGCAAGAAGCTGGCCGACGATGCCTTTGCCCGCCGCTTCGACGACGTGCTGAAAAAGCACAATGCGGCAAACTACGTGCAGTCGTAATTGCTGCATATCTCCCAAGGGCTGGCTGCATGACCCCCGAAAACGAAGCCGCAACGCGGTATTTCTCGGCGATCACCGCGGCACTCAGCGGCCTCGAAGTGTTCATGCGCGACGATCGCTCGCCGCTCTACCGGCACGGCATCGTCGCCAAGATCGTCGCCGAATACATTGCGCGGCTCGACAACTCGTTTTCCTGCTGGCGCAACCGGCTGGGCTTCATGGAGACATTCCGCATCTCGCGCGCCGAAAGCGGCTTTCCGGTCTTCCAGAACGTGCTCGAACTTGAAAACGACCGCCGCCAGGCCAATACGCGTCTCGCCAACATACCGCTGGCCGACGAGTTGCGCGAGGAAATGGCCGACTTCATCCTGCGCCACAAGGAATTCCCCGAGGCGCTGCAGAAGTCGATGGCCGAGCGGCTCTATCTGGAAGGCGTCAGGAGCGAGACGACCTTCGGGCCGTTCACCTTGGCGCAGACGGCAAAAGTCTCGGTCAATCCGAAGACCAGGCGGCCTTACTACCTCGCCCATTGGGCAGCCTTCGACGGCAGCGCCAACCTGCCGCTGGTCTACATGGTGACGGTCGAGGATTCCTCCGAAGAGATGATCGGGCAGCTTGTCGACCGAAATGGCAAGCTCAACGAAAAGGTCGACATTCCGCTTCCGGTTGAAGGACTGCTCAATCCCGAGCTTGCCCACCGCTTCGACGACTTCACCGAGAAGAACTCCGCCTATACTCTGTCGCCGGCTACGATCGCGGTCAACCTCGACAAGGATTTCGAGCAACTCCACCCCAAGCAGCTGCGCCGCGTCGTGCTCGGGCCTTTCTATTCGGCCGGGATCACCGACAACAATTCGACGGTGACCGACATTCTGGACAAGGTGCGCAAGCCGGAAAACGCCTGGCTGCTGACCTGGACCATCCAGGAGGTTTATTCGAAATCCGAAAAGCCAGGTCGCAAGGGGTTGTTTTCGAGCGAGAAGGCGACGCAGGAATTCTTCATCGACACCGACGATCTGGAGGCGGCGCGACAAGGCGTGTCGAGCTACGAGAAGCACGCGCTGATCCCGCATGAGGCCTATCAGGCGCTCTACGCCGCCGGCGAGGCGCAGAAGATCTTTTCCGGCTACAAGGTCCACATCCTGTCCAAAGGACAGGTCATCAGTGACGTCTGACAGTCAAACCGCGGAGCATCCTTCATGGACACCGGCCTGACCACGATTTCGGAAGCGGCAATCGAAAAGCACCGCGCCACCGCGCAGAGCTTCATCACCCGCATCGTCGTGCTGGAGGACCCGTCGCGGGAATCCGGTACCGCACTGGCCGGCACCAACCGCCGCTTCGTCTCGACCGTCTCGGTCGGCTCGGTGCGCCGCACGCGCGAGGTCGAGCTTTCCAAGACCGTCGCCGCCGTCCATCCCGACGACCAGCTGCTGAGCATTGCACAGCACATGCTGCTTTATCGCACCCGGCGCGGGCTGGCGATCGCACTGGCCATCGCCGATGTCTTCGCCGAAGGCTCAGATCTCGAGAGCCTGAAGGCGAAAAACGCCCGCGCGCCGCTCGAAGGCGACGAGGCCGCCGCCTTCAAGAAGCTGCTGTCGGCCTCGGCCTATATTTCGGCCTTCAGCCTCGCCTCCTATCTGTTCCAGCTGATCGACAGCGACGGCGAGGCGCCGAACGACACGCCCGAGCCGGACTTTTTGTTCGACACGCCGCAGGACGCGGTGAAATCGATCGTAGCCGGCCTCGACAGGGCAATAGCAGGCGCGAAGGACGACGCCGATCTGATGACCCGGGCGCGCGCATTCGCCCGTGTCGTCATCGACGGGCTTTTGGCGCGAAAGGGCCGCTTCGACGGCATTGGTCCGTTTGAGAATGCGCATATCCGCATCGACGTCGACGACTTCACCCTCGACGGCTTCGACGTCGCGCCGGGCAAGCGGTCGAAGCCGCTGGTGATGACCTTCAAGAAGCCGGAAGAGGTCGTCGGCAACCACATCGCCAAATACCAGTCGGTCAAGCTCGCCAAGATGCTGATGGCATACGATTTCGAGCGCGAGCTGAACCCGTTTGTCGAGCTCGGCGGCTTCCTGTTCACCTTCATCGGCGACGGCGCGCCCGGCACCGGCAAGACGACGCTGATCCAGATGATCGCCGGTCTCGTCAACGGCTACTGCCAGGTCGCCGGCTATCCCTTCGCCTACGAGAATTTCGGCGTCGACCAGATCTCCTCCTACCAGGGCAAGTCGGGCCAGAACTGCCGCCAGTTCATCAACAATGTGCTGAACTCGCGCGTCATCGGCTTCGGCACCATCGACGATATCGACCAGGTGGCGGCCCGCCGCTCCGACGATCGCGCCTCGGCCGGCCAGCAGGAAATCACCGGCGTCCTGATGGACGCATTCGGGGGTGCGGCCACGGTGGTGCGCGGCAACTGCTCCTTCGGCATGTTCTCCAACTATCCCGAAAACGTCGACGACGCGCTGCGCCAACGCGCCGGCGCCCGCTGGCTGGTCGATGGGCCCCAAACGCGCGACGACTATATCGACATCTTCGTGCTGCTCGCCGGCAAGAACCACAAGATCCCGCTCGGCGACCACAAGCTCTATGCCGCCCAAGAAATCCAGCGCGCGGTGATGGAGGCCTATGAAGAGCACGAGAAGCCCAGGGAAGACGGGCTGATGAAGGTCTATGAGCGCTACATGAAGGAGAACGGCGCGCCGAAGTCGATGGCCGACATCGGCACCTATCTGCACATGATCAAGGAGGCCGAGCCGCGCTTCACCGGCCGCGCCATCAAGAATGTCACCGATGCGATCAAGATGCGCGCCATGGACATCGAGTTGCCGGACGAATGGTTCGAGAGGCCTGAAGTCTTCATGCACAAGAGCTACGACGACAAGAAGGCGATGATCGAGGAACTGCGCGGCCCGTTCTCGATGGACATGGTCATGCAGGAGGTCAACCGCTACGCCGACTCGGAGTTCCGCTATTCCGACAAGTCAGACGACGCCGCAGTGACCAAGATGATCCGCGACACCCGCCTGCGCGACCGCGCGGTCCGCGAGATCGAGGAGCTGAAGAAGAAGGGCCTGTGGAATGCGTGAGACGCGCCGACGCTCCCTTCTCCCCTTGTGGGAGAAGGTGTCGCCGAAGGCGACGGATGAGGGGTGCTCCAGCTTGGCGCCGATGGCGCTCCGTCCAGCACCCCTCATCTGTCTCGGCGCTGCGCGCCGATCCACCTTCTCCCACAAGGGGAGAAGGGATGCCCGCGCCCCTCATCCGCCCTTCGGGCA
Organism: Mesorhizobium sp. WSM4810; assembly: GCF_055811235.1. Taxonomy (NCBI): domain Bacteria; kingdom Pseudomonadati; phylum Pseudomonadota; class Alphaproteobacteria; order Hyphomicrobiales; family Phyllobacteriaceae; genus Mesorhizobium; species Mesorhizobium sp. WSM4810. Next base: position 185,013 of record NZ_JBVVQV010000007.1, read on the forward strand.
CCTTCTCCCCGTGAACGGGGAGAAGAGATAGATGAGCCCCGCCAGGAAGTCCGACCTTTTGCGCGAGAACGAGCTGATCTATGGCCGGCTGCTGACCATCGACGAGCCACATCTGATCCAGCGCTACAACAAGGCTTTGGTCGCCTTCGGCCTGAAGCCGACGAAGCTGAAGAGCTTCGAGATCGACCGCACCGGCTTCTCGCCGCAAGTGGCCGAGGAATGCGGCGACTACAGCTACCTCGATCCCAACGAGATCAATCGCCGCTTCATCCTCCTGACGCCGTCGCAGGTCGACCTGCCGGTGGTCCACACCGCCTTTTCCAACACCTCGCAGCTGATGTTCGAGTTCATGTCGACGAACCAGCGCGCCATCGACGCGCTGACCATCAAGGATGTCATCTACGGCGAGATCGAGGATTCGGTCCCCAAGGTCGACGACATCGAGGACCTGCTGTCGATCAACCAAGTCGAGTTCAAGGTGCTGTCGGCGGAGGACGTGCTCGGCAAAGCCGCCGAACTCGGCAAGCTCGTCGACCGGTTGAAGCAGGAGCCGGACGCCTGGCGCGACAGCGCCATGCTCACCCGCATGGTCGAGCTTGCCAAGATCTGCGGCGACATCCGCGAGAACGCGCTGGTGCCGGATCAGGTGATCTTTCGCCACAGCGCCTATTGGACCAGCCATTTCGGCGGGCTCTATGTGTTCATCGACCCCGACATGACGACGGTGATCAGCGACCCGGCAGCACCCGGCTTCCGCCGCTCGCGGCCGTGGCAGGTGAGCTACCTCTCGATCAATGATGCCGACAGGGTGTTCAAGTTCCTTGCCGCGACCGGCCGCATCGAACTGCCGCGGGCCTCGTGGATCGAAACATCAGGCTATCTCGAGCACCGCGCCGAAATGGTGGTGCGGGCGCTGATCCGCGACGCCGAGCCCGACCGCAACCTGACCGACGTCGACAAGGTCTGGCTGCAGACCTGGATCCACAGCCATGCCGACCTGATCACCAGGGACGGAAATTTTCCCTTTCTCAACGCCGCCAAGCGCGAGATCGCTCACCTCGGCTATCTCAAGATCGAGGACGTGTTCCCGCAGCAGCGTTTCCTGACGATCCGGGCCAAGCCCGGACATCCCGACGCCTGGCTGACCAACCAGTTGATCTCGGATTTCGTGCCGCAGGACTTCGTCTCGCGCTACGTCTTCAACAAACCGGGTTTTTACAGGGACTATGACGGCTTCAGCGACGCTTGGCGATCGCATGTTGTGGACGTTCTGAAAACCACATATCTGAAAGACAAGGTGGCGTTTCGCACACGCCTCTACGGCCTTACCGATTGAATGCCTAACCTTATCGAATACTTGGCTGACTGACGAGGGGTGACATCGCCATGCTTGATCCGATCGTGAACTTCTTCACACGGATGTTCCAGTGGATCGGCCGCGGCATCGGCTTCGCCGTCGGCGTGATCCTGTGGCCGTTCCTGTGGGCCGGGCGCTGGTATACGCAGCGCGGCTGGATCCTGAAGGCGGTGCTCGGCCTCGCTCTGCTCATGCTGATCGGCCTCTACGGCTATTTCATCTGGAACACGCAGGTCTGGAGCAATTTCAATCCCGCCTATGCGGAAGCATATAGGTTCACGCAGCCGGCCGGAACCACGCCGGCACAGCCCGCTCCTTCCGCCACCGGGGAAACCGCTGGCGTCGAGGGAGAGGTCAAGACCTGCACCCACTCGGCCATTGTCCAGGTTACGGCCGATCTCATCGATTTCAACGTCAACAAGAATGCCTGGATCTCGTCGATGATACTCTACAAGCTCGGGCTCTTCGGCATGGACTGGGACCGCACGCCGTTTCTCGACAACAAGGCCTCCTTCCAGCGCGGGGTCAATCAGGCCATCCGGCGCACCACGGTCGAGCTTGTCGACACGCTGGGCCGCGTCCGCGGCACCAGCCAGATCGACCAGAACCTGCAGGATGCGCGCGGCGCGATCACCTTCGACGAGGAAACCTGGTACTTCGGCCTCAGGCCCTTTGGTCCGAAAACCCCGACGCCGAGTTTCTATCGCACGGCGGCGAGCAGCCTTCGCGCCTTCAACGACCGGCTCATGAAATGCGAGGTTGTCTTCAACGCGCGCGCCGACAATCTGTTGCAGTTCGTCGACCGGATCGCGAGTGACATAGGCTCGACGTCGGACCTGATCCGCGACCGCTCGCAGAACTTCCACAGTGGCTGGTTCGACACGCGCGCTGACGACCGCTTCTGGTTCGCCTACGGCCAGCTCTACGGCTATTACGGCATCCTGACGGCGGCGCATCACGATTTTCAGCAGATCCTCGACAATCGCGGCCTCACGCCGCTGTGGAACAGCGTGGAAGGCCAGCTCAAGGCAGCGCTCGCCATCCAGCCTCTGATAATCTCCAACGGCCGCGAGGATGGCTGGATCATGCCCACCCACCTCACCACGATGGGTTTTTATGTGCTTAGGGTTCGATCGAACCTCGTCGAGGTCAGGTCCGTCCTGGATCGGTGAAGCAAGCGATTGGTGAAAGACGCCTTGGCTTGAATCACCGCTGGCCCTGGTCGAGATCGGCAACGTCCTGTCGCAGCAGTTCGGCTGCGCATCTCCGGGAGCGGAACCTGATCGTCTCGCCGTCGTTCAACCGTGGGCGGCAGCCAGCGAGGACACGCGATGGATATCCGCGAAATTGCTCGAAATCTCTATGCCACGATCGATGCGCGGGACTGGGATAGACTGGCCGGTCTGGTCTCTCCGGATCTCGCCGTTCACCTCGCCAGCGCCAATCCGATCGGCTTTGATGACTGGCGAAAATCCCTGACCGAATTCTTTGTTGGTTTCCCGGACGGCCATCACGTCATCGACGACTTTGTCAGCGATGCCGACAAGGTGGTCACGCGCGGTCGCTTTCAGGGCACGCACACCGGCATCTTCCACGGCGTCGCACCGAGCGGAAACTGCGTCTCGGTTGGTGCGATTAACATTGATCGCGTCGAGAACGGCATCGTGGTCGAACATTTCGGCCAGCTTGACGGCTTGGGGCTGATGCACCAGATCGGCGCATTCTAACGCCACCGCTCGAAGCGCCGACCGGCGCTCGGACCCTGTCGCATTCCGTGCATTCCGCGGCTGTTTTGAGACGGCAGGACGGCGCGTGCTCTGGCTTCTATACGGCGCGACAACCCGCGAAGATCCGGGTCAGGTCGACCAGGAGCCGTCTTTCTCTAGAGGAAACATAGTTGCATGCAAGTTGACGCCACGGCAGCGACAGGGCTAGAACGTGCCCTCGCCTGCAGTACCGGGCTGTTTCGAACAGGCTTGCGACCACACTGATCAAACCCGTCCCCTCCACCGTCCAATCCAGAGGAAAGCCGCCATGGCCGAAGTGAAGTCCGACATCGAGATCGCGCGCGCCGCCGACAAGAAGCAGATCCAGGCGATCGGCCAGAAGATCGGCATTCCAAGCGAGCATCTTTTGCCTTACGGCCACGACAAGGCGAAGATCTCGGCCGAGTTCATCAAGTCGGTGAAGGCAAACAAGGACGGCAAGCTGATCCTCGTCACCGCCATCAACCCGACGCCGGCCGGCGAAGGCAAGACGACGACGACGGTGGGCCTCGGCGACGGTCTCAACCGCATCGGCAAGAAGGCCATCGTCTGCATCCGCGAGGCCTCGCTCGGGCCGAATTTCGGCGTCAAGGGCGGCGCTGCCGGCGGCGGCTATGCGCAGGTCGTGCCGATGGAGGACATGAACCTCCACTTCACCGGCGATTTCCATGCCATCACCACGGCGCATAATTTGCTTTCGGCGCTGATCGACAACCACATCTACTGGGGCAACGAACTCGGCATCGACATCCGCCGCGTCGTCTGGCGCCGCGTCATGGACATGAACGACCGCGCACTGCGCGAGATCATTTGCTCGCTCGGCGGCGTCGCCAACGGTTTTCCGCGCGAGGGCGGCTTTGACATCACCGTCGCCTCGGAGGTCATGGCGATCCTGTGCCTCGCCACCGACCTGAAGGATTTGGAAAAGCGCCTCGGCGACATCATCGTCGCCTATCGCCGCGACAAGTCGGCCGTCTATGCCCGCGACCTCAAGGCCGACGGCGCCATGGCCGTGCTGCTCAAGGACGCCATGCAGCCCAACCTCGTGCAGACGCTGGAGAACAACCCGGCCTTCGTCCATGGCGGCCCCTTCGCCAACATCGCGCACGGCTGCAACTCGGTCGTCGCCACCACGACGGCGCTGAAACTTGCCGACTATGTCGTCACCGAAGCCGGTTTCGGCGCCGATCTCGGAGCCGAAAAATTCTTCGACATCAAGTGCCGCAAGGCCGGCCTGAAGCCGGCGGCCACGGTCATCGTCGCCACCGTGCGCGCCATGAAGATGAATGGCGGCGTCAAGAAGGAAGACCTCGGCAAGGAGAACGTCGAGGCGGTCAAGAAGGGCTGCGCCAATCTCGGCCGTCACATCGAGAATGTCAGGCAGTTCGGCGTGCCTGCCGTGGTCGCCATCAACCATTTCTATTCCGACACCGACGCTGAAATCAGGGCGATGAAGGACTACGTCGCGTCGATGGGCGAAGAGGCGATCCTGTGCAAGCACTGGGCCCACGGCTCGGCCGGCATCGAGGAACTCGCCAACAAGGTGGTGACGCTGGCCGAATCCGGCTCCTCGCAGTTTGCGCCGCTCTATCCCGACGCCATGCCGCTGTTCGAGAAGATCAACACCATCGTCCAGCGCATCTATCGCGGATCCGAAGCGATCGCCGACAAGTCGGTGCGCGACCAGCTCCACGCCTGGGAGCACGCCGGCTACGGCAACCTGCCGGTTTGCATGGCCAAGACGCAATATTCGTTTTCGACCGATCCGAACCTGCGCGGCGCGCCGACCGGCCACACCGTGCCGGTGCGCGAGGTCAGGCTGTCTGCCGGCGCCGGCTTCATCGTCGTCATCTGCGGCGAGGTCATGACCATGCCCGGCCTGCCCAAGGCGCCGTCCTCGGAGAAGATATTCCTGAACGAGATGGGCCAGATCGAAGGCCTGTTCTGAGAATTTTGAAGGCCGGAATGATAGGGGCGCCGCAGCGCTGCGGCGCCCTCTTTTTGCTTGGCGCACCAAACTTCTAGGCGGCGCTGCGTGCCAGCGCGCGCTGGTTGGAGGCGTAGGGCGTATCGCGCTCGGGCAGCACGCCGGTCTTCAGGCAGTCGATCCATTCGGCGGTCTTGAGAACGGCGGCGAAGCGCGACTGCAGGACAACCGTCACCACGCGATGGATGTCCTCGGCCGAGGCGTAGCCGGCGCTGTTGGCATAGGGTAGCGACCCCGTTGCATCCGACAGGAACTCGACCGCCAAGCCCATATGGACGGCGTGGATGACCGTCGACAGATCGCAATTATGCGTCATGTAGCCGATGACCGTGATCGTATCGATAGCGTTGGCGCGCAGCCATTCCTCGAGGTCGGTGCCGGTGAAGGCGCTTGGCAAGGTCTTTTCGATGTAGTGGTCGCGGTTTCGCCTCGCGATCTCGGGATGCAATTCTGCGCCGTGACTGCCCTTGGCGAAGACCGGTGATGTTTCCGGCGCCAACTGCTTGACGACCACCACCTTGACGCCTGCCTCGGCGGCCGCGTCCATGGCGCGCGCCACATTGGCGACGGTGTCGCGGAAGGGCGGGTGCTTGATGGCGAGATTGCCGCCGTCATAGTCGTTCTGAACGTCGACGACGATGAGGGCACGGCGTGGCGCTTTGCCTTTGGCTGATTCCGACATGGAGTTTTCCTTTCCCGTTGACATTGATGGGTCGAGGATAGACTCGGCATCGGTCCGCAAAAGTGTCCCGATTGACATAGTTCGAAATAATTGGGACATTCGGGTCCAACCCCTCATTGGTGCTCATCATGGCCGATCCGATCGTTGCCGCCATCGCCTTCGATGGCATCAGCCCGTTCCACCTCTCCGTGCCCTGCCTTGTATTCGCAGAGGATCGCACGACGCTCGGCCTGCCGCGCTTCGAGTTCCGGGTCTGCGCGATTGAGGACGGGCCGATCCGCACCGATGCGGGGCTGACCATCAGCGCCCCGCACGGGCTTTCCGCGCTTGATGGCGCCGACATCGTCATCGTGCCCAGCTGGAAGAACCTCGAAGTCCCACCGCCAGCGGCACTGATCGAGGCGCTGCGTCGCGCGCACCGGGGCGGTGCGCTGATTGTCGGATTGTGCCTGGGAACGTTCGCTGTTGCGGCGACCGGACTGCTTTCGGGGCGGCGAGCCGCGACGCACTGGGCTTTTTCCGACCAGCTGCAAGCCCTCTATCCCGACATTCTCGTCGAGCCGGAGGTGCTCTACATCGACAATGGCGATGTCGTGACCTCGGCCGGTGTCGCCGCCGGGCTCGACTGCTGTCTCCACATCATACGGGCTCGCTATGGCGCGGAGGCGGCACTCCGGCTTGCCCGGCAGATCGTGCTTTCTCCTCATCGTCAGGGCGGGCAGGCGCAGTTCATAGAACGCCCCATCGCCAGGACCGGCAATGCCGACCGCTTCGCACAGGCTCTCGACACCGTGCGCAAGACGTTGCACGAGACGCACAGCCTGGACAGTGTCGCCGACATCGCCGGCCTCACCCGCCGGACATTCACCCGCCGCTTCCAGAAAACAATCGGCACCAGCTTCGGCGACTGGCTGACCGACCAGCGCGTCGCGCTGGCGCAGCGGCTGCTGGAAGCAACGGAAAAATCAATGGACACGGTTGCCTTCGAGGCCGGCTTCGGCAGCGCCACCTCGCTGCGCCAGCATTTTGCGGCGCGGCTCAGAACCACGCCCGCGCAGTACCGCCGCGAATTCTCGAAGAACGCTCAGGAGCGCGTGGCAAGATAGTTGCAACTCATATTGGAACAACCACTGTCGGTGTCGGCGCTGCCCCTCACCTGCCTGCCGGCGGCGCCGTCATCGAGAATTGGTCATCCAACCTGAGTTGTACGCTATCTTTTGTCCTGAAGCGATTGCCCTGCGCTCGATCCTGCCGCTTCGAGCCATGGCGGCCCTCCCATCCTACCCCTGCTGTTTCAATATGGCGAATGCCAGAGATCGCAGGCCTCTGGTCAAATGCCGAACCTATGCTAGCCTGCCCCGGCTGGGCTGTCCCCAGGCCGTGTGATCGAGGGGTCAATCATGCTGTACCTTCTTGCACTTCTCATCGGCGTCGTGGCTGGCCTTCGCGCCATGACCGCGCCCGCCGCCGTCGCCTGGGGCGCCTGGCTCGGCTGGCTGCCGGTCGCCGGAACCTGGGCCAGCTTCATGGGCCACTGGATCACCGTCGGCATCTTCACCATCCTGGCCATTGCCGAGCTGGTCACCGACCAGTTGCCGTCGACGCCGAGCCGCAAGGTGCCGCAGCAGTTCGGCGCGCGCATCGCTGTCGGCGCCTTCACCGGCGCGGTGATCGGCGCGACCGGCGGCGCCACGGTCGGCGGCCTGATCGCCGGCGCCATCGGCGCGGTGATCGGCACGCTGGGCGGCGCCGAGCTGCGCAAACGCCTGGCCCTGGCTTTCGGCAAGGACCAGCCCGCCGCCTTCATCGAGGACGCGGTGGCAATCGTCGGCGGCCTGCTGATCGTGGCGGCGGTGGCATGATGGCAAGGTCATTCGACGCCATCATCATCGGCGCCGGACAGGCCGGCCCGCCGCTCGCCGGCCGGCTGACGGCGGCCGGCATGAGTGTGGCGCTGATCGAGCGAAAGCTGGTCGGCGGCACCTGCGTCAACACCGGCTGCATGCCGACCAAGGCCATGGTCGCCAGCGCCTATGCCGCGCATCTCGCCCGCCGCGCCGCCGACTACGGCGTGACGCTCTCCGGTCCGGTCGGCGTCGACTACAAGGCGATCAAGGCACGCAAGGACAAGGTGTCGAACGACGCCCGCGGCAACCTCGAAAGCTGGATTGCCGGCATGGACGGATGCACGCTTTTTCGCGGCCATGCGCGCTTCGAGACCGCCAACACGGTGCGCGTCGGCGACGAGCTGCTGAGCGCCGGCAAAATATTCATCAACACCGGCGGCCGCGCCTCGGTGCCTGATCTGCCAGGCGTCGACGAGATTCCGTTCCTGACCAACTCGTCGATGATGGATCTCGACGTGCTGCCGCGCCACCTCGTCGTCGTCGGCGGCAGCTACGTCTCGCTCGAATTCGCGCAGATGTTCCGCCGTTTCGGTTCACAGGTCACGGTGATCGAAAAGAGCCCGCGGCTGATCGGCCGCGAGGACGAGGATGTCTCGGCCGCCATCCTGTCCATCCTCGAAAACGAAGGCATCACGGTTCATCTCGGCGCCGGCGACATCAGCTTCGCCAGGCAGGGCAGCGACATTGCCGTGACTTTCACCGCCGGCAAGGCGCCGGCTGTCGGCTCGCATGTGCTGCTGGCAGTGGGCCGGACGCCCAACACCGACGATCTCGGCCTCGACAAGGCCGGCGTCGAGGTCGACAAACGCGGCTTCATTGTCGTCGACGACCAGCTGCGCACCAGCGTGCCCGGCATCTGGGCGATGGGCGACTGCAACGGCAAGGGCGCCTTCACCCACACCTCCTACAATGACTACGAGATCGTCGCCGCCAATCTGCTCGACAACGATCCGCGCAGGGTGAGCGATCGCATCGAGGCCTATGCGCTCTATACCGACCCGCCGCTCGGCCGCTGCGGCATGACCGAGGCAGCGGTTAGAAAGTCCGGCCGCCGCGCGCTGGTCGGCCAGCGGCCGATGACCCGAGTCGGCCGTGCCGTCGAGAAAGGCGAGACGCAAGGTTTCATGAAGATCCTGGCCGATGCCGACACCAACGAAATCCTCGGCTGTTCGGTGCTCGGCCCCGGCGGCGACGAGGCGATACACTGCGTGCTCGATCTGATGTACGCCAAGGCGCCGATCAGCACGCTCGCGCGCGCCATGCACATCCACCCCAACGTCTCGGAACTTCTGCCCACCATCGCCCAGGAATTGAAGCCGCTGGCATAGGCTACGACCGCAAGCGGCAAGCGCACAACGGCGCGGCTTTGGCCCTGCTGGCGGTCGCGGTGGCGGTGATGTCGCAGACACTGGATCGCCAACTGCTGGTGACGCACCCCGCGCAATAGTTGCGCCCATAGCGCAGCAGACTGGACCAATCGACAGCGTGTCGGCGAAAAGGCATGTGTTTTCCTGGAGGAATATCATGCAGAAATCGATCGAGCGTATCGCCGGCGACAGCGAGGGCGTTTGCTACGAATTCCCAGTGTTCCGCTTCGAGGGAACGGACAGGGCGGCATCCTCGGCCTATCTGCAGGCCGCACTGCATGCCGGCGAACTGCCGGGCGTCGTCGCCATCGACGCGCTGATGCCGATGCTTGAAAAGGCCGAAGCCGAAGGCCGCATCAAGGGCAATATCACCGTGGTGCCGCAAGCCAATCCGATCGGCCGCGCCCAGTATCATTTCGGCGAGCACCAGGGCCGTTTTCACCTGGGCACGCGCACCAACTTCAATCGCGGCTTTCCGCTGCTGGCCGCGCCTGACGTTAAATTGTTGCCCGACACCACGCTTGGTACTGCCGATCTGCGGCTGAAGAGCCGGCTGCTGCAGCTGTCGATCGGCCACGACATCGTGCTCGACCTGCACTGCGACGACGAGGGCCTCGCCTACCTCTATGTTCACACCAGCCTGTGGCCGGCCATGGCGGATTGTGCGGCGGCCATGGGCGTCGATGCGGTGATCCTGTGGGATGAAGATACCGACGGCACCTTCGAAGGCGCCTCGATCACGCCGTATCTGAACCTCCCTGCCGAGGTGGCGCGGTTCGACCGGCGCGTCGCCACCACGGTCGAGTATCGCGGCATACTCGATGTCGACGGCGCTCTGGCCGGCGCCGATGCCGAAGGGCTCTATCGGCTGCTGGTGGGGCGCGGCGTGATCCTGGATCAGGCCCTGTCCACGCCCGGCAGCTTCACCGGTATCGTCGCGCCGCTCGAAAACATCGACATGATGCCGGCGCCTCGGGCCGGCGCGGTCCTCTATAACGTGAAGCCCGGCGACCGTGTGGCAAAAGGCGCACTGCTCGCCACCATCGTCCATGCGCCGGGTGAAGCCGGCGGCCGCACCCAGCTGTTCGCGCCGCAGGCGGGCATCATCCTGACACGGCGTTCCCGCCGCATCATCCGCGCCGGCGAAGATCTGCTGAAGCTGGTCGGCGACAGGAAGAGCGCCGATGCACGGTCGGGAACGCTGGAGGATTGAGGGCTCATGCCCTTCTCCATGCCCTCCATTGGAATCCAGTTGCGCGGCCGTGCAATCGCCGCTATTGGAATCGCCATGAACATGCGCTCGATCAAGACCGTTTGGTGGTGGGCTCGCTGACAGCGGCCTGTTCGAACGCGTGCGCGTGAAAAATGGAAGGTGGCCGCAACGGAATGTCCGGGCGGCCATTTGTTTTTTAAAGCCATGCCCCGGTCCGTTGCCCCCAAGACGCTGAAATATCCAAGATGCTGAAATAGCCAAGACGCTGATGGAGACGGCAATGACGACGAAAATTCTGGAGAACGGGGCGGAGCGCTTCGTCACGGCGGGTGGCGTGACGATTACCCGCGAGCGCCATGACCGGCCTTACGAAGGCGCGATCGACGCCTATGTCGACGGGCTGAATGCGCGCCGTGGCGCCGTGTTTTCGTCGAATTACGAATATCCCGGCCGCTATACGCGCTGGGACACCGCCATCATCGACCCGCCGCTGGTGATCTCGGCGCGTGGCCGCGCCATGCGCATCGAGGCGTTGAACAGCCGTGGCGAGATGCTTCTGCCGGTGGTCGGCAAGGCGCTCGGCGGCCTTGACGACGTGACGATCGCCGAGACGTCGAAAAGACTGATCCGCCTCGACGTGGCCAGGCCCGGCCGTGTTTTCACTGAAGAAGAACGCAGCCGCGTTCCCTCCGTCTTCACCGTGCTGCGCGCCATCACCGCTCTGTTCAAGACAGAGGAAGACGCCAATCTCGGTCTTTATGGCGCCTTCGGGTACGATCTCGCCTTCCAGTTCGATCCGGTCGACTACAAGCTCGAGCGCCAGCAAAGCCAGCGCGACCTCGTGCTGTTCCTGCCCGACGAGATTCTGGTCGTCGACCACTATTCGACCAAGGCCTGGACCGACCGCTACGACTATTCCAGCGATGGGTTTTCGACACAGGGATTGCCGCGCGACGAAATCGTCGAGCCGTTCAAGACCGCCGACCGCATCCCGCCGCGCGGCGACCATGAGCCCGGCGAATATGCCAATCTGGTGCGCAAGGCGATGCAATCGTTCAAGCGCGGCGACCTGTTCGAGGTGGTGCCCGGCCAGATGTTCTACGAGCGCTGCGAGACACCGCCCTCCGATATCTCCCGCAAGCTGAAGGCCATCAACCCCTCGCCCTATTCCTTCTTCATCAATCTCGGCGAAGGCGAATATTTGGTCGGCGCCTCGCCCGAGATGTTCGTGCGCGTCAACGGCCGCCGTGTCGAGACCTGCCCGATCTCCGGCACGATCAAGCGCGGCGGCGACGCCATTTCCGATAGCGAGCAGATCCTGAAGCTGCTCAATTCGAAGAAGGACGAATCCGAGCTAACCATGTGCTCGGACGTCGACCGCAACGACAAGTCGAGGGTCTGCGACCCGGGCTCGGTGCGCGTCATCGGCCGCCGCCAGATCGAGATGTATTCGCGGCTGATCCACACCGTCGACCATATCGAGGGGCGGCTGCGCGAAGGCATGGACGCCTTCGACGCGTTCTTGTCGCATGCCTGGGCGGTCACCGTCACCGGCGCGCCGAAATTATGGGCGATGCGCTTCATCGAGCAGAACGAGAAGAGCCCGCGCGCCTGGTATGGCGGGGCGATCGGCATGGTCAATTTCAACGGTGACATGAACACCGGCATGACGCTTCGCACCATCCGCATCAAGGACGGCATCGCCGAGGTGCGCGCCGGCGCCACGCTGCTCTTCGACAGCATTCCCGAGGAAGAAGAAGCCGAAACCGAACTGAAGGCATCCGCCATGATCTCCGCCATCCGCGACGCCAAATTAGGCAATGCCGCCGACACCGAACGCGCCACCGCGCGCGTCGGCGACGGCGTCAACATCCTGCTGGTCGACCACGAGGACTCCTTCGTCCACACGCTGGCCAATTATTTCCGCCAGACCGGCGCCAATGTCTCGACCGTGCGCACGCCTGTGCCGGACGAGGTCTTCGACCGGCTGAAACCCAACCTGGTCGTGCTGTCGCCCGGTCCCGGCACGCCGAAGGATTTTGACTGCGCCGCCACCATCAAGCGGGCCCGCGCGCGCGACCTGCCGATCTTCGGCGTCTGCCTCGGCCTGCAGGCGCTGGCCGAGGCCTATGGCGGAGAGCTGCGGCAGTTGCACGTGCCGATGCATGGCAAACCGTCGCGCATCCGCGTGTCGAAGCCGGGTATTATCTTTTCCGGCCTGCCCAAGGAGGTGACGGTCGGCCGCTATCACTCGATCTTCGCCGATCCGGTGCGGCTGCCCGACGGCTTCGTCGTCACGGCCGAGACGGAAGAAGGCGTCATCATGGCCTTCGAGCACAGCAAGGAGCCGATCGCCGCAGTGCAGTTCCACCCGGAATCGATCATGACGCTCGGCCACAATGCCGGCATGCGCATCATCGAGAACATCGTTGCGCATCTGCCGCGCAAGGCCAAGGAAAAGGCGGCTTAGGGCGAGGAGTTTCCGTGTTGAGGTTTGCGCCCTACGTCGCCCCCCTCTGTCCTGCCGGACATCTCCCCCACTTGGGGGGAGATTGTCTCTCATTTCGGCTTTCGCCAATCTCAAGCATTGCAGATCTAGCCCGAATATCTCGCACGACGTCATCCATGACAGCCGATCTCCCCCCTTGTGGGGGAGATGTCCGGCAGGACAGAGGGGGGCGCCGAAGAACGCGGCTTCCTCAATGACAACAGCCGAAATCAAGGCGACCGCCAAGCGCAAGGTCGCCAGCCTCGCCTTCTGGTCGATCATCCTCGCCTTCGTCGTGCTCGGCCTGAAGCTTGCGGCCTGGTACGTCACCGGTTCCGTGGCGCTGTATTCGGACGCGCTGGAATCGATCGTCAACGTCATTGCCTCGGCAGCCGCCTATTGGGCGATCCAGGTCAGCCACAAGCCGGCCGACCAGGATCATCCGTTCGGCCATCACAAGGCCGAGTATTTCTCGGCTGTCCTGGAAGGCGTGCTGATCGTGCTGGCAGCCCTTCTGATCCTCAACGAAGTATGGTGGTCCTTGCGGCACCCCGTGCCGCTCGACCAGCCCTGGACCGGCCTTGCCATCAACGGCGTCGCGACGGTGATCAACGCCTTCTGGGCCTTGACGCTGATCCGTGCCGGCCGTGACGAGAAGTCACCGGCACTGGTCGCCGACGGCAGGCACATCATGACCGACGTGGCGACCTCGGTCGGCGTGTTCATGGGTGTGGTCGGCGCCGTGCTGACCGGCTGGCAAGTGCTCGATCCTGCTCTTGCCGTCATCGTTGCGCTGAACATCCTGTGGCAGGGCTGGCACGTCATCGGCTCGTCGATGAACGGTCTGATGGACCGCGCCGTCGACACGCAGGAGCACATGCGCATCCGCGACATCATCTCGGCCAATTGCAAAGGCGCGCTGGAAGTCCACGATCTGAAGACGCGGATTGCCGGCCGCGCCACCTTCATCGAGTTCCACCTGGTCGTCGACGCCGACATGTCGGTGGGCGCCAGCCACGTCATCTGCGACCGCATCGAGGATGCGCTGAAGGCAGAAATCCCCTCGGTGCGCGTCACCATCCATGTCGAGCCCGATGACGAGGCAAAACTGCCCAAGGGCACGACCGCCGTGCCGTTCGCGTGAGGCGGCAGCGAACGTCGATGGTCCCTTCAGTGGCAAAATCGCCCCTTGCAGATGGGCCGCAACACCCCTCCCTCGTCATCCCAGGGCGGAGCAGGAGCGAAGCGACGTCGCGGAGACCCTGGGATCCATGCCGTTACCTCTGTGGCACACGAAGGCGGACCAGAATCGAGTGCTTCTTCGTCACGACGGGTCCGGAACGGAGGACGACACATTCCGAACTGCTGCATTCTTCGGCGGATGTTACGGCATGGATCCCAGGGTCTGCGCTCCGCTTCGCGTTCACTCCGCCCTGGGATGACGAAGGCATGTTGGTCTCTGGCTAATCGTTGGCGCTGGCGATTGGCAGGCGCACCGCCTGCGAACGACCGACCAGAACGCGTTTGCCTTGCGCATTTCCATCCAGCTCCCCGTCATATCCGCCAATTTCCGAACCAAGGATTCGGATCCGATCAAGGCGCGCAGGCAGCCTGCGGCATCGGTTCCAGCCGATAGACCTTGTCGTCGGATGCGGTCTCGCCGTCGGTCGCCTTCGAGCAGAGGTCGACGATCGGCAGGCTGCTGTTGGGGTTGGCCAGCATCATCGTGCCGTTGGCGCCGCGGCGCAGAAAAATCTCCCTGGCCGCGATGTCGCAGGAAAAGTCGCTCGTCCTTGCGCTCGCCACACAGCGCCACTGGTCCGCTTCGCCGTCGCAACTGTAGCTCTGCGTGACCTCTACGGCACTTTGGCGCGTGGTGACGGAAACTTCTATGTCGGCGCCATCAGGCCAGCTTGCCGGATCGCCGTCCTTGGCGAAGGCGGCCAGTTCGATCGGGCCCCGGAAAACCCGGATGGTGTGGGTAAGCTGATCGGGATGCGAGCCGAGATGCGCGGCATCGTAGTCGCGCCCGTAGCAGAACGGCTGGTCCCGTTTCAGCCGCTCGCGCAGCGGTGCTCCCAGCGCCGGATCGACCGGATCGATGCGCGCGAATTCGGCCTTGCAGGTCTCACCCGGCATGCGGTCGAGCCGAAAGCCGTCGTCTTGCGTGCCGAGTGCCTGCCTGGCAAACTCCGTTTCGCCAAGCTCGTCCTCGGCGCCGGCATCGAGATAAAGGTTGCGATGCACGCCGGAGACGATCAGCCGGCCTTTTTCGTCGACGTTCACCAAGGCCATGGTGCGGTCGCATTCCATGCCGCAATGGATCTCGCCCGACTGCGGATCACCCTTGCCGCACCAGCCGCCGACCCATTCGGGCTTGTTGGCGCCGCGCACCGTCGTCGCCAAAAAACCGTTGTAGCCGGATGGACCACTGCTCGGCTCCTCGTTCGGATGGCTGACCGGATCGCTGCCATAGTACAAGAAAATCCGTCCCACCTTCTGGTTCGGGTGCACCTTGAGATGCGCGGCATCATAGATACGCCCGAAACAGCCATCCTTGCCGTCCGGGCTGAGTTCGGTGAGCTCACCCGTATCGTCGGCAAGGGCCGTGCCGGCGACAGCGGCCAGCAAGGCGACAGCAAGTCCGGCGCCCACAATGGTCTTCCCCACAATGGTCTTCCCCCCCAATGGTCTTCGATGTCATGTGCCCCTCCTCGCCCCTCTTCGCCGACTACGACGCAACTTCAATTTATGCTAGGATCGAGGCCGAAGCCACGCAATTTGCGAGGACATGCTGGAGAACGACATGATGCGACGCCGCGATATTTTCCGCGCCGGCCTTGCCGGAGCCGCCGGTCTTCTCGGGCTGCGCCAGGTCAAGGCGGCGGCAGTGGAAGAGGACAGGCAAAAGGTCGCCTATCACCTCAGCGACCTCGACAAGGTCGGCTTCGTTCTGGGCAATATCAGGAACCACTATGAGGGCACCGGCGGCAAGGTCGACATCGTGCTGGTCGTGCACGGACCGGCACTCGCCGCCTTCAAGTCGAAGAGCGCCTCGGCTGCCATGTCCGGCCGTTTTTCCGGTCTGGTTGGCGACGGGCTGGCCCCGCATGCTTGCGCCAACACCATGCACGGCATGGACGTTGCGCTCACCGATCTGCTCGACGGCTTCCATGCCGCCGCGACCGGCGGCGTCGTCAAGCTCGCCGAATTGCAGCGCCACGGCTACGCCTATTTGCGGCCCTGAACCTCTACGGACTTTAACATGAGCACGGCGAGGCCCTATGAAGAGCAGGAGAGCCCCGGAGGAATGCCAACCACCACAACCGCCCCTGTCACCGCCACCCTTGTCACCTCAACCCTTGTCACCCCCACTTTGGCGACCTCGCCGGCAGGAGGTGCTGATCACCGGCGCTTCGACCGGCATCGGGGCGGCACTTGCACTGGCCTACGCCGCGCAGAAGTGCCGCGTCGCGCTGCATTCAAGTCGGGCGGCTGCCGAAAACCTGGCCAAAACCATCCGCAACGGCGGTGGCGAGGTATTCCCGGTCCAGGGCGATTTCTCGTTTCCTGCCGATGTCGAGCGCGTCGTCGAGGACAGCGCGCAACGCTCGATGGCCTGGTCAACAATGCCGCCTCGGCCGCGTGCCTTAGCCGAACTGAGCGAGGCGCATTGCGACGCGGACCTCAACGCCCGCTCCGTGCTGACCGCATCACGCCAGGCGATGCCATGGCTGAAGCGCCAGGGCGGCTTCATCGTCAACACCTCGTCGATTGCGGCACGCAATGGCGCCGGCGGCGGCGCAGGCCTTTATGGCTCGGCTCGTCTCCAATGTGACCCGCGGCATGGCCAAGGAACTGATCGGCTCGCGTCAACGCGGTGGCGCCGGGCACCATCGCGACCCCTTTCCATGAGCGCTATTCGACCGAGGAGCAGGCCATGGTTGCCACCATTCCGCAGGGCCGCGCCGGCACGCCGCAGGATTGCGTCGGCACGCCGCAGGACTGCGTCGGCGCCGTTCCTCTCGTCGGCCCTGTTGAGCGGTTACATCACCGGCCACGAGGTGAACGGTGGCCAGTTGATGCCGTGAGTGGCGGCCTGCATACTTGTCGCAGCAAGCAACGGAGAAACCGGCAATGTATGGTCTGATCGGCAAGATGCGGGCGACGCGCGGCCAGCGCGACGCAATGATGGACGTCCTGCTTGCCAGCACCGGCGCCATGCCGGGCTGCCTGAGCTATATCATCGCCACCGATCCGGCCGATGCCGACGCGATCTGGGTGACCGAGGTATGGACCGACCAGGCAAGCCACAAGGCTTCGCTGCAACTGCCGGAAGTCCAGGCGGCGATCGCCAGGGCGCGGCCGATCATCGCCGGGTTTGAGTTCCAGGTCGAAACGCATCCTGTTGGTGGGTTTGGGTTGGCCGAGGCCAAGGCGGGATAGAGGCGGGATAGAGGATAGGCTGGCGGGACAGCGCCCCCTCTGTCCTGCCCTCTTTGCCAAGACTCAGCATCTCCCCCACGAGGGGGGAGATTGGCAGCTTCAGCGTCCCGCCCACTCTTGCGCCATCAGAGAATGGCGAAACCCAGGATGACGGCCAATCTCCCCCCAAGTGGGGGAGATGTCCGGCAGGACAGAGGGGGGCGCGAAGGATCGCAACGCAAGCGACGCGTGCGTTGAAGACGACACGTCGAGGGTCCAGTGCAGAGCGTTCTCCAGTGGCGGCGCACGGCATGAGCGGCCCGTTCGGCTCGGCGGAGGCGATAAAGTACCGCGTGTCGAAGCGGCTTTGTCCTTCAGTCCAGTGCGCGAGCTGACGCGCACGATGGTTGTTCGGCAGGTGCAGTTCGCCGGGAAAGCGGCGCCGGCCGTGGAGCCAGCCAGTCTCGCGGGAGACGGTGACGGTGCGCTGCTTGATGCGACCATCGCCAGCACAGAACGGCCCTTTACTCAAACAAAGTAAGAAATTTTGCCATCTGTTTCTCCTTGCTGTATTCGCTCCGGATCATGGAATGGCTTGCCGCCGCAATATTTCGCCCAGCCAGGTCGCAAGGACAAGGATGTCTTCGAAGCCCATTATCGCCTGAACACCAGATCGGCGTTGAGGCGTCACTTTTCCGGATATGAGATCGCCTTGCATTCCTGGGAGGCCGAGCCGGCCTATCATGCCGGCAAGGCCGCCATCTTTCACCTGGTGAGAGCCTGGAGCTCACTGGTTCCGAGCGGCATGAGCACGGCGCTTTTTGCGTTCATGCGTAAATCCCAGGTCGGGACCCCAACAGCCTGGAGTTCTTGATGAAGGCCAACGCCGCGACCGTTAATCAGCCGGCCAGGTGATGTTACACGCCCCTTCAACTCTGAATAAACCTACCAGCCTTCTCCGCAGGGATAGCAATTGTATTCCACGCAGGACCCTCAATATCGGAATTTGGCAGGAGCGGTTTGGAACCGTCGAATAACCGATAATCGCTCCCGACCAGGATACGACCAATTTCAGCGGAGTTACGAGGGGAAACCTCGATGGCCAGAGCCGGACGCGCGTCTCTCAAGAAGCGAGAACTCGCATCAAGCAATTCCGCCTCGGCCCCTTCGACATCGATTTTCACGACATCAGGCGATGGCAGCAACTTAAGGCATTCATCAAGAGACAGACATATGATGGTTTGCAGCTCACGGACACCGCCCGTCTGCGAATTTCCGTATTCGGCCAGCGCATTCGAGGCTCGTGCGCGGCTGGCAATAGCAAACGACCTGAAGCCCATTACGCCCGCCATTCCCGCGGGGATGATCAACAGTTCTGCGGCTTCACTAGGCTGGAGGCTGGCGGTGCGGCGCAGCAAAGCCACCAGGGAAGTGTCTGGTTCGAACGCAACAACGCGCCCTTTTGAACCGGCCAAACCAGCCGCGGCGACGGTGAAAAGCCCAATGTTGGCGCCAATGTCCCAAACGGTATCGCCTTTCCTTATCAACATTCTCGCCGCTGAAAGAAGGTCCGGGTCGATTTGGGAAATTGACTTGAAGAAATATCGCAACCCTCCGGCCGTAGAGACCATAATCGGCAAACCGCCAAATTCCTCAGGCATCCGGCGACGGCGTACCTGATCACGCATCATCCGTTCCAACAAAATTCTAAGTTGGCGCATCAGAATACCAGACCCACACGCAGAGAAGCTCTCATTTACGTTCCTTTCCGCCTCAGAAATTAACAATCGAATCGTTTGAAAATACCAAGTTTTGTAGAAGGCGTACTGAAATCCAGCTGAACCTATCGAGAAGCCCGAATTTAAAAAAGTATGTGAATAAGAACATGGCCACCGGATACTAGACAAATTTCCATACTTAAGTCTTTGGCGACGCGTCATAATACGAAGAGTGAGCGGCTTTTGCATCTATCATAATTTCGTAAGCCAGCCTAAGGCAGGCAAATTGGTACCCTGCAGCACCGTCCAATATTCCAAGGCGAACAATATAAAGATAAATAAATACTAAGAATGGGCGTCCAGGAATCCTGTAAGCCAAGTTCTTCTGTGCCTCGCGCCTGGCGCCGGGATCTCTAGACACTAAACATCTTACTGTACGCAACGTAATTGGCGTTCCCCTAATCAGTCTCGCTTCCATCGTTGAGTAGCGATTGTGCCTTTCCAGCCACCAGTCCAAGCCTTTATTAAACGGAAAATGGAGAATATGGCCCTCAAGCTCCTTGGCAGAACCGTCGGCACGGTAACTCTCGTTTACCTTGCGCTCTACCAGAACCCTTCCGCGGCGAAATACCCGAGGGAACCAAGTAGGATATCCCGAGGAGCGTCGAAGCCAGCGATCCAGAAACAGGTCCTTTCTCCGAACCCGAAACATAGCGACGCTTGCATCTGCTGTCTCAATGTGATGTTCGATCTCCGCTGCTAGCTCACGCGTCATCCTTTCGTCCGCGTCAAGCATAACAATCCACTCATCGAGGCCCGCCAACGTTAGACCAAAATTTCGTTGATCTGCGTAGTCAGTAAAAGGTCTCGTTACAACCACCGCTCCCATCTCCTCTGCTATCTTGGCAGTACTGTCGGTACTCTCCGAATCAAGTACATAGATTTGCTCCCGCCAAGGTATTGACGCTATGCAATCTGCAATGTTGACTGCCTCGTTGTAGGTCAGAATCAAGACTGATGGCATTTCACGTTTACCCACAACCCATGCTGGATTTCCGACCACGACAGTACCTTCATCCACGTTCGAAACAACCATGACGCCGATGGCAATCTTTGACTCTGAGGTCAGCGTGTACCGACGCTCCTGGCCGGGTTCCCAACAACAACCAGATTCGGACCGACGTCACGTACGACGACAGCCCTGGCTCCGACCACGGCTCGTTCACCAATTGTGACTCCCGGACCGATGAATGCATCGGCGCAGATCCATGCCCCGGCACCAATGGAGATCGGCGGTTTCGTGAGCGGCATTCGAGGATCCCTGTGGTCATGCGAACCCGCACATAGATGTGCACCCTGCGAAATTGTGGCGGCCTCCCCGATACTGATCTTTCCCAAGGCGTAAAGCACAGCTCTGTCGCCAATGGCAGCGGAGTCACCGATCACAAGATTCCATGGAATGGCGATCCTCACAGAGGGATAGACATGCACGTCTTTGCCGACAGTCGCGCCGAACCGCCTGAGCAAAAACCGCCGCCATCCCCACAGAAGCCTTGGGCTCACCGAGAACAGTGGCCCCGTAAGAGCCCAAAGGGAGCGACCCAGCTTTTCCTTCCTGGACCACTTCCGTGACGCCCGATTGGCGGCTACATGCGAGGCTAAATTAGCGGGATCCATCTTGTCCAGTCATCCAGAGGCCGTGATGGCGCCCTTTTTGTTACTGCGGGCTGCGTGCCCGTCGCGAGTGAGAGCTTGGCTCGAAGCATCGATCATGTATCAGTGAGCACAAAGTCTGGCTGCTTATCGCTTTTGACACACCAGCGATAGACATGGGCCATGTTGGCAGCGATCCTCTGCCATGAGAAATCGCGTTCCATCCATGCCCGGCCCCGCGATCCCATTGCATCCAGGGACGTTCGCGGCATCGCCATGGCGGTTTTCAAGGCCGCGGAAAGTGGCTCTATCCCATGATCTATCCACCAACCGCATCGATGTTCGGCGAGCCCCTTCCATGGAGCGCCAACGGTACAGATTACCGGTGTCGCATTCGCCAGGGCTTCGGCCACCACCATACCAAAATTTTCATTCAAAGTAGGCAAAGCGAACAAGTCGGCATCCTGATACGCTTCTTGCTTGGCCTCGCCAAAGACGGCATCTTCAAAAACTACTCTGACCAAACCGAGCGCCTGGCAGCGTCGTTCCAGTGCCTCCCTGGTCCCTTTCTCCGAAGGACCGACTATCCGAAGTCGCCAATTGCCATGCGTAGCTTCTATACGTGCCCATGCTTTAACAAGACGATCAATTCCCTTCTTGGGATGTATCCTACTCAGGCAAAGTACAGTTCGCATTCGTTCACCCTCTTTTGGCCTCTCGGCCAACAAAGGCAAATCGATGCCATTCGGAATAATTGCCACCGGCGCGGTCAGTCCAAAAGCACGTAGTTCCAGACACTCCTGTAGACTGGTAGCGTGGAAGCAGGCTGTGGAGTGGAGGGCGCGCTTCTGTGCCATTGCCCAAAAAGCCCGCTTTTTATAGTAAGAGAATTGAAGCGCACCTTCACCCAGCATCCCTCTGGGAGACACAATCAATGGTCGCCCATATCGCGCCGCGCTCCAGCCGGGGTAGACATTCGGCATCAGCCAGAGCCCATGCGAGTGAAAAATCGCCCCGGAGCTGGCTGATTGATCCAACGCCTCGTAAAGCTTTCTTGAAAAACACAGTCTCTTGGCGACCGGTACTTGGCCAAAATCGCACGGAAAAACGCGAGAGCGCGCAACGTTCGGGTCCGGTTGCCCTCTCGTTATCGTGCTCCACAGCTGCGATTCAATTCCCCGTTCACACAGAGAATCGGAAAGCCGCCGAACCGAATAGCTTGGACCAGAGGCTTCCGCAGCAACTGATGCCACAACTTGCACGATCTTCATATGACCGACCATCTCTGCAACCAGATCGATCCAGCCGCCTCAAGAAACACGACACCGAATTCTTCGTCCGTCACTCGACTCACATCTCGCTGTGCATTTTGTCGATAAACCGAGCAACAGCATTGGCGAATGGCTCCGGCCCAAATTTCGTGGCCACCGATCGAGACGCGCTTTCTGCTTCCTGCCAGTGGTGCGTATCCCAGGAAGCGATTGACCGCAGGGCGTCAGTGATGGCATTCACATCACCGGGACGAAACAAAACCGAGTTGCTTTGCGTTGCGAGGTCCGACGCCGCGCCTACAACTTGTGACAAGGCAAGAGCGCATCCGCTGAGTACAGCTTCATGCGCCACCAAGCCCCAGGGCTCGGACAGGGATGGAAGGACCAGACAGCGCGCATTCCGGAACACATCAGCAAGTTGCGCCGGCTGAAGAAAATCGGAGACCTCGATCAAGGGATGACGAGGCAGTTGGTCCCGCAATGGCCCGGCCCCACAGATTTGAAGCGACCAATCCGGATTATCAGCAGCGAAATCCATAAACGCCTGCGCCAGGGCAACAACGAACTTCACCTGCACCAGTCTTCCAACGAACAAAAAGCGCTTGGGGCGAGAATGCAGGGGTGCACCCCCGTTAAACAACGCTGGATCGGCGCCGTACATTCCCTGGAGCACCGTGCCTGGCCGATAACCCATGCGCTCGGCGTATATTGTTCCCGAAACGCCTGGCACAAACACGCCATCGAAGCGCCGTCTCAAAAGAACGCTATGTCGTATCGGATCAAGCAGGTGCTGCCGCAGGGTTCCTTGCCAATTCGAATCGGTTTGCAAGATCACTTTTCCGCCGTTCGACCGGCAGCGGGCAGCGAGTGAATTGAAGGCCGCCCAGTGAAATCCTCCTTGGAAAAATAAGTCGGGCCGGCGCATGCCCAAGCGCGTCCAGTCCGCATTGGCGTCCCGACCATCAATCCAGTGTACAGCCTGACCGAGAGAACGTTCCATGCCTGCAATCGGCACAACCGGCCGGGTTCCAATCACTGTCACGCGTCCAGGAAATCGGTCAATTACGAGACGAATGCATCTAGCTGCGTAGTCTGGAAGACCGGACCAAGCGAACGCAATCGATTCGATGTTACGTGTCGTCATAGCTATTTCCGTCTATTTTGTGTTCATCGCAGGTGCCTAACACCAAGTCCGCTTGCACCATAAAACTTGTAATGCGGCGCGCTGAGGAATCTTTTTGCGCCAGCTAGAGAACCAGCACCAGCAATATACAAATAGACCATCATTGTATGTGAGGAAAATACACCAAGGAACACGGCCTCAAAGACGCTTATGGCGAGAATCAACACAATGGCCGATAAATATAGGTCCACGTGTTCCGTATCAAAACGACGATACCTTAATCTAGTAACCTTAAAAAAATAGCCGATAGAAGAGATAAGAAACATCAACAGAAATGCCAACGCTATCACCCCCCCACTGGATGCTGCAGATATCCAAGAACTTACAGTAAAATAATACCTCGCCGGCTCTTCGCTTGGCTCGCTACCAACAAATGGACTTTGAAGAAACTGATTCCATCCCGCGACCCAATACTCAGACCGAGTATCGGAACGTCCTTCCACGAAACGCGATCGAATTAAGTCCGATATTGAATCGTAAAATGAGAAATAGACCAAGGGTAACGCTAAAACGGATAAAATCAACACGTAAACGATACGGCGCCGGTCCAAAAAAACCCGAGAGCCCATAATAATACACAGCAGCGTCCCAAAAAATCCTAACCGAGATCCTGATTGATACTCGAGAAAAAGGACACACGCCAACATGACCCCCGCCGACACTCCAATAATGCTTTTTACTCGGTAATGAACGACACAATACAATAGCGCCGGCACGCACAAAGCGCACACCATCGCCAAGTGCTGCGGGTTTGCGGTCACACCGAAAAATCTCGCACTAAACTTGACAGCTGAGCTACCGGGAAAATAGATGTATGCATACACATTGCAGGACAAAAACAGAATCGAAAATATGTAGATAACCTTTACAACGTAAGGCATGAGGTTCGATCCCTCAAAGCTCTCTCGCTCGTAGCGTGATGCACATACTACAAACACTAATATTTGAATAGCTATCGCAAATGACCCTAAGATAAATATCTCCGAGTTACCATAAAGAAATAACTTAAAAATAATGAACACGTTAACTGCTGCAATGTACATTGACGCATTGCGCCAGTCTCTACGGCGAATCCCCTTCCCCAACATTAACGTCGCGACAATCGCTATGAACATAGCTCCAAGTGACAAATTACGCCCCTGAGCAAAAAGGAGTTCAAGCGGAGCATTCATAGGGGGATATAGCTGACCTTCGAAATCTTGCGCCTTCGCAAAAGCCGCAAACCAGAGAGCCATACCAGAAGTCGCCGCGACAACCGAGTGCCCCCCCCGGGAGGAACGGCTTTTCCCTCCATTTACCATAAGAATCCTTGTTCCGAATACGGGCTGTATAATTATGTACAGTCCGTCTGATACTTGAAAAATACCTCAATTGGCCAGAAGGACGTTGACCATACTCAACTCTTTCCTGCCAGACCTGCATTTATAACCTCGATAAAAGTCCGACGCCATTCACCAATCTCGCCATCGTCTGGACCTATCTGGGCACCGGCAGTAGACCGTCCTGCGATCAAGACCTTCGCCAACTGCTCCGTGACCCCATATCTCACTGGAATAAAGGGGATTCCGGACTCGAACGCCAGCCGAGAAACCACTGCCCCCTCACGAGTGATAGGTACCGAGCCCAGCTGTACTGCTCGACCAAAAATGCCGGAGGCCTGATCATATGCGGGATTATAACATGCCCAGATTAGCTCTGAGGTACTTATCAAACTCAGCAGTTCGGCGTCAGAAAGAAATCGGTCTATCACGACCGCTCCTGTATCAGAAAGTTTTTCTAACACGCTGCGGGTGTGCGGGTTTGCTGAGCCCGCCACCACAATCTGAGTGTGTTCCTTGATTTCCGGAAACTGCTCCAGAGCGTCGGCAAGGAACTCCAAGCCCTTCCCGGCATTCAGAACGCCGACCGCAATGCAAAGGCGCTTGCGACCTGCCATCGAGCGAAGTTGGGCAGATAGGCTGGTCTCCTTCGGAGATAGAACGGATACACCGTCATGCAAGTCCCAATACTCTGGGTCATGCACACCTGCAGTGGCCACCTGAGCGTAGCTGGCCACTACATCGAACGGGGTTATGGCTACAACTGTGAGACCCGGAAGGTATCGCAGAGCTCTGAAAAGCAGCCATTTTAGACGGTATTTAAGCTTGCCTGGTATGAAACATTGCTCCGGCCGCAGAAACAACGCAACCGTATTCTTACCAAGAAGGCTTCTTACTAAAGAGAAGCAGACGAATGAAACTATATGCTCGTCGAGCGTAGCAAACAATAATTCCCTGCAAGATATTAATTTATAAGCCATCTTAGCAGTAATACGCCCAAAGGCTCTTTCCATTCCAAAGATATCACTCAGCGTAATCAGGTATGATTTCCTGTGACCGCCACAGGTTTTCACATAGACCACTCTCTCGACAGTTTGCAAAAAGCCTAGCTCCGATCTAACAGCCAAATTCCAGTCGCCGAACGCGCGGATCAAATGCGTACGGGAGACCCCAAAATGGGCATAGATGCCCAGTGAAATGCCAGCAAAGACGCAGGTCAGGCGGCCTTGTCAAGAAGCTGGAACACGTCCTTCCACATCTGCTGCACACCGGCCTTGATTCGCGCCCCGGGCTCTGCGAGTTCATCTGAGAGCGCGGCGCGTTGACTACCGTCGATGAGGGAGCGAAGCCTGGTCTCGAGACCTTCCTCGCTAGCCGACACATCGGCCAACATATTCTCGCAGCCATAATCCTCGAACAGGGCTCGGTATTTATGGCTCCAGCCCGTGCCAACCACTGGCACTCCCTGGGACAAGGCGCTGATCAGGGCATGGTAGCGGCTGCCGACTAGCCCGCTGCATTTGCCAATCAGGCCTTTTGCCTCGAGAGGATCCCCTGCCGTCCATATCTGAATGGGTTCGGAGAGCTGTGCGTTGACATGCTCGGCCAACACTCGATCCCCGGCGCCCTCATGAATCAGGAAGAACGGAGTCATTCCCGCCGACTGAAACATGCTCGCCACTTGCCGCAGAAAGCCCGCATAATTGCCGCTTACGTCACCGCTGGTTTTGTCGACCATCCGCGCGTTCGGCACGATCGCCACCAGTTTCTCGCCTCGCGGAGGATTGGCGGGCGGACGAGCTACCAGCAGATTGGTGAAGTCGGGCGCAAGCCGGATCGATGCACGGCCGCCTACGGCACTCACAAGATTTTCCATCGAGTATTTATCGCGCGCGAAAATCAGGTCCGCGTGGTCGGCAACGACATTTATTGCGCGGCGAATGCGATCCGTACCAAACGGACCAAGTGCCTGAGGCAGCAGAATAAGGCGCTTGCCCGCGCGCTTCCAAGCGACGGCCCGGCGCGCCAAATCCTCGGTATGCTGCGGGCCCCATTGGTCCGAATAGGCCAGGCCGGCGGCGTCGAGGATCACATCCACCTCCGCTCCCGTCACAAATCCGAAACGATGACGTAACTTGCCCGGGGCGAGCTCGACGATCTTGCCGAGATCGACGCCACGTCGGACTAGCTCCGCCCTGTGCCAAAGACCATATCGCGCCCGGAGTTCATACGGACTGGTCGCGTCGGGTGCCATCGCAACCCGCGCAGCGGGGTACCGCGCCTTCACTTCCTGTGAGGCCGCGATGAGCATCATCGCCGCCCCCTTGTTCTCAAATCCGGCTTTTCTGATTTCAAATGTCAAGGTCATAGCGCTTGAAGCAAGAGGTCAGCCCCTTTTTTCTGAGAGTATGGTATCTGACCGTCCCGGTCGGCATAGCCCACCGCAATGAACATGATCACCCGCTCATGAGTCTCCAATCCCACGGCCGCCTGCAAGGCTTTTTCGCGTTCGTCGACATCAGGCCAGTTGATTGCGCAGGTCGACAGGCCCAGTGTCTGGAAGGCGAGCATCAACTGAGCCGAAGCGAGAGACGAGTCGATATAGACCAGGTGCCTATCACGCTCATGTACATAGTAGGAGAGGTCTCCCACAACGAGGATCAGACAAGGGATGTTTTTCGAAAAACCGCCCGTCCCGCCGGCAAGGGATGCAATGTGAGCGGCCTTTTCCGGATCCCGGAACAATAGGAACGAATAGGGCTGGCGGTTGCAGGCGGAGGAAGCAAGAGAGGCCGCCGAAACGGCCTTCTCGATGAGATCCTCAGGAACCGGCGCGGGAGAATACCATCTAACCGAACGCCGTTCCGAAAACAATGCATACAGCTGATCGAAGCTGATTTCGCTGCGGGTACGGCTAGAGCTTGGATAAGGCACGAAGCTTGGTGTCGGCGTCTGACTTGGCCATGCGAGGAAACGCTCCTTTGCCTTCTTGATCCTGGGCGTCTCGGCTACTATCGAGAAATAGGTCGTCAGGACGTCCGCTGCCCATTTCAGCTCATCGCGGTCGAGCGCTGTTCCAGCCGCGCCGCGCAGGAACAGAGATACGGTGGCCTCGATGTAATCCTCCGCAAATACGGCCCTCCTCGGGCGCATGATCAGCCCCTTCTCAAGACGATGTATGTTGCGGCGCAGCTGCGATGAGCTCCTCTGGACGGCGATGTCGCTGTTCCGATTGGCAACAATCCCAGACAGAACGGCACGATGCTCCCGATAGAAGCGACTGCTGAAAAACGTGAAATAGACCGACGCAAGGAACCCGCTGCGACTCGCGGGCCGGATCAATCCGGCGCGCAGGCGGTCGAGCAGGACCACGAAAAGTGCGCGAGCCGCCTGGCGGGGGGAACGCCTTGCGAACCTTTGGAAACGTGCCGCTTTGTCGATGAACTCGGTCATCTTCAGCCATTCCTCAATTTTCGGTAGAGTGTCATTAGTTTTCGGATGCCGCGCCATGGCTGAAACAACGATCTGGTCATCATGCGGAAGATCGGCTGTGTGTCGGAGGACAAGAGCAAGGCGAAGTAGGATGCGGCCGCGTAGGAGAAAAGAGTCGCAGCTGCCGCTCCTATGCCCCCAAATTGGGGTATGAGCACTAAGTTCAGCCCAACGTTGAGCAGCGCCCCGGCGCCCTGGGTCATCATAGAGAACTTGGCCATGTTCTTAATAATCACCCAGCGACTAAAGCCCTGGCGTAGGAATATGAACGGCAACGATAATACGTGAACCAGAAAGATCGGGACAGCGGGGGAGTAGGATGGACCCATGGCAAGATTGATCGTTAGCGGGCCTAGAGCGAACAGGCCGACCAGCACGATCAGCGCCGAGGTCGCGAGAATGTCGAACAAATCCTGCAAGCGTTCCGCAAATGCCGCGGGATCCCCGGCATTTATCTGCACAAGTTTTGGAAATGCCGTACCGACGATCGCCGCCGGGATAAAATAAAGCGCCTCGGAGAGGAGCGATGCGATTGAGTATATGCCAACCGTTTCGGGTCCCTGCATGGCCCGCAGCATCACCTGATCTATCTTAAGATAGATGACTGCGAACATGGATCCTACGAAGATCATCACGCCCTCGCCAAGCATGGTCCTTGCCCGCAGCATCGAGAAAGACCAGGTGCCCAGCGCCGGACCTCCACGCCGCAGGAACACTACGATCAGCAGTATGGCTCCGATCGCCGCGCCTAGTGTCTGGCCCACTCCCACGGCGACCACTCCCGCACCGGCGAGAACGGCGCCCACCTTGAATGCTCCCCCCGCCACCACGCCGACGAGGTTGGAAACGACGGCATAGCGCGCCTCGACGCGCGAGCGGAACCAATTGCCCAGCACCGCGCTGATCGGCTGCATGGCAACGGCAAGGCTTGCCAGCACGAACAGCCAGCGTTCCTCGGGAAGATTACCGGGCATCAGCAGCCCGAACGTCAGGAGCCCCAAGACGGCCAGAGCGAAGCCGGCGCCTTTCATGACAAACGCAATGCCAAGCGTTTCGGATTGCATCCGGCGCTCGTCGAGCAGTTCACGAATCAGAAGACCGTCCAGCCCCATATGGCCAATGATCCCGAACAAGGCGACCATGGACATGACATAGGCGTACATTCCAAAATCTTCGGGCCCGAGATATCGCGCGACGACGACTGTGACCAGAAGGCCCAGGATCCGCGCAACGAGGCTGTCGGCCATAATCCAGGCGGAGTTGAAGAAATAGCTCTTCATTCAATAGAAGCGGCATGCGTCGGTACAAGACAACGTGTGACCTTGGAGGGCGCGCTGCCAGCCAGGCAATCCGGCGGAATGTCGAGGACGCTCTGCGCCGCGATTATAGAGCGCGCGCCAATCCTCACCCTCTCAGGACGGTCGCCGCGGGTCATGCTTGATTGCCACTCAACAAAGATTCATACAGGTCAATATAAAGATGTGCGATAGCCTCTGGTGAGTATCTGTCGATTACGGCGGCGCGTGCCCTCAGTCCAAAATTCCGTAACAATGGAACTGGCAGGGCTCGTGCCGTCTCAACAGCGGCCATTACTGCGTCAGCGTCACCGTGCTTTGCCAGCCATCCGGTCTGCCCGTGACTGATAATCTCCTCGGCTGGCGTCTTTACGAGCCCGATGACGGGAGTTCCGCATGCCATTGCCTCGACCGTGACCTTGCCGAACGACTCCTGAAGTGAGGGCATTACAAACACGTCGGCTGCCGAATATATCTGGTTTAGAATGACATCGTCGCGGAGGAGGCCAAAACTGGTGCAGTTTTCGGGCACCGGATCGACAAGTTCTGCAAGGCCATTTCCAAACAAACACCAATGAACGTTTTTGTCTTCTCGATATACATTGAGCAGGTGCCGCATGATATCCGCGCCTTTGCGCGGATCGGCCAAATTCAAAGCACCAGTGGCGATAACGAACTTCTTCGCCGGGAGTCCCAATGCGCTACGAGCCTGCGCCTTATCCATCGCGCAAAGATGGCTCATTTGCACGCTGTTTGGGATTATATATATATCACGCTCGCGCAGCACCGCACTCTTTCGGGCCTGCTCGGCGATCGTGTTGCTGATCCCGACAAATACCGATTGCGGCCCGTAGTGCTCGGCCTTGAATACAAGATCGTTAGATGTAATCGTCTCATACCCTCCACCCAAGAGCGGGCACTGGCCACAGCCACTGGCATACTTCTCGCACCTGCCGGAAAAATGACACCCGCCGGTGAACGGCCACATATCGCGCAGTGTCCAAATCACCGGCCGCTTTTCACTTCCAATTGCGCGCCAGAATGCCGGCCCAAGCGTGGGCGCGTGGGCCCACTGGACATGAATGACATCAGCCCTTCGATATTCCGGCGAATTGTGCAGGCCGAGGCCATGGGAGATGGGATGGAAATTCGCCGGAATCTCGCCAAATTGCCGCGTGAAATTCCACTTGTAAAAACGGTTTTTGATACCAACAGGCAGTCGTTGGAGCAGAGAAACTCTTCTGGCGTACAACTCCTTCGGAAGGTCTCGCTCAACCCTTCCCACGATGCGCGAACGAACTCCAGCAGTCAATAGTGCTTCGTGCACAGCGCGGATTCCTCGACCCGCACCAGAGTCGAGCGCGCAGCCAACGATCTGAACTACATTCATGCTAGTCGAATAATCCGTGCGGAGCCGTCACATTCATTGCTTGGGAAGCTCACGATTGGATTTAGCCCTCTCGAGCCCTGCACATTGTTTCAAGATTCTAAGGCCGAGCGCTTGCACGAAAATACAGTGCATCAATCTGGGTCAAACGCTGAGTCCGCGGGTTTCGATACCCTTGCCAGATATCCCATAGTTCGAACCCACCACCGGCAATGAGTTGGTGCACCTCGATAGCCGTCGCTTGACCCGCATAAAGTTCGACCAGCGATAGTTCAGACAGGACGCCCTGCAGTTGCGGCAATACCGCGGAGGCACCTGCAAGAACAGCAGCTTCGCCGCCCTGCACGTCAAGTTTTAAGAACGCTCGCTTGCCAGCATGATCGATCATATTTGCGAACGAATCGAGCCGCTCTGTCTTGACTTCGATCCGTTTGGCGACGGCCACCTGAGGGGTATGTTCCACGAACGACTCGCGCGGCTCGTGCAGCGAGCTGCTCGTCGATGCTTCCGTAACGTTGAACGTCGCCGACCCGGTGGTGTCGCTCAGCGCAACAGCCGGTCCCACTATCCAGCGCCGGCCTGACGCCTTAGTCGTGCGCATGAGTTCGGAATGCGCGTCCGGCAGCGGTTCAAACGAAATCATTGAGCCTTGGAACCCCGCCGCAAACAGCATTGTACCAAACTGGCCTTTGTTGGCGCCGACATCGATAACGAGATCGATTTCATGCATGCGAAGGAAATGCACCAAACGCAAATCATCGCGCGAATTGACGCCATTCAGACGGACTTCAAGTCCGAACCGCCGCCCAACGTCGCGCAACTGTACCTTCGTTTTGTTACTCAGAGATTGCAGCATGTGAACAGCCCTAGATCGAACGTGAGAAAACCTACCGCAGGAAACACCTGCGCTGTCAACAGGATATGACGTTAACCGCTTTCCATACGTGGCGGCCTTCGGTCGTACTAGGGAACATCGAACCCTTAGCACTTTGTGCGCGATCCTGCGCTTCCTAGGAATTACCTTGCGCACTAAAATGGCCTCGCGGCACGTACGCATTACTACGAGACTTGACGCCTCACAAACTCAGTCTATACAATAGACTTGAAGTACTCTGTTGTTTTTATTAAACCTTCAACCAATTTTACCTTAGGCTCCCATTTAAGATTCTCCCTGGCCAGAGAGATGTCCGGGCGTCGGCGCGTCGGATCATCGGCAGGAAGAGGCTGACGAACCAATTTTGAACGAGAGCCGGTGATTTCCAGGACAGCTTCTGCAAGCTCCACCATCGTATATTCAACTGGATTACCCAGGTTGATCGGCCCGGTAACCGTGGCATCCGTATCCATCAACCGGACAAATGCTTCGACAAGATCGTCGACATAGCAAAATGAGCGAGTTTGGCTCCCGTCGCCGTACAGGGTAATGTCTTCACCTGCCAAGGCTTGCGATATGAAGTTTGAGACGACCCTGCCGTCCCTCAGGTGCATGCGGGGACCATAGGTGTTGAATATTCGCGCAATTTTGATGGCTACGCTATGTTGCCTGTGATAGTCGAAAAATAGCGTTTCGGCACACCGCTTTCCCTCGTCGTAGCAAGAACGCGAGCCGATCGGATTAACGTTTCCCCAATATCCCTCGGTTTGCGGATGCACGACCGGATCTCCATACACTTCGCTGGTTGAAGCCTGCATGATTTTGCACTTCAAGCGCTTAGCCAGGCCCAGCATGTTGATCGCCCCGTGTACGGAGGTCTTCGTCGTTTGCACCGGATCGTGCTGATAGTGAATTGGCGACGCGGGGCATGCCAGATTATAGATTTCATCCACCTCGACATATAAGGGGAAACATACGTCATGGCGCATAAATTCAAAACGTGGGTGATTGTGAAGGTGGTCGATGTTTCGCTTTGTGCCGGTAAACAGATTGTCCACGCAGATGATCTCGTGCCCTTGGGATAACAGCTTGTCTATCAAATGAGACCCCAGAAAACCGGCGCCACCGGTCACTAGAATGCGTTTACGGCTATCATAAATACGGGCCATTGTGCCTTACTCGCTGAGGTTAAGATGATGCTGAAGCACCCGGCTCAGCTCGGTCCGCCCATTGTGTCTGGCAGATAAAACCATGATGCGCATTGACGCCACTGAAGGACCAACTGCCAATGTACTATCCAGCCAAATTCCTGGCATGCAGAAACCGGCAGTCGGCGTCAATATCTCCATCACCGCCGAAAAGAAGTCAGCGCAACGCAAGCTACGATCCAATTCGTGCTGCAATGAACTGGCCGACCTTGCGAACCGGCTTCGCGACCAGCGCATAATCGACCGGACCGGAACCGAGCCATTTGCGCCTGGAATGCAAGGCTTCGAAATTATGAGCTACGTGAGAGCGAATGCCGTTGGTACTTTTGCCGCCTTGCATCATGTCGATCATGACCTGATCGATAAGAGCGGATTTGAATCCGAATAACTCAATGGCACGGAGCATCCAATCGTAGTCTGATGCGACCTTCAGTTCGAGATCAAAGTCGCCCACAGCTTCCGCCACTGTTCGCCTCACATAGAACGTTGGATGGGCGGGCATCCATCCGGTCCGAAAGCCCTTGGCGGGTCGGGCCGCAGCACGCCAACGGCGTACGACCCGCTTGCCCAGATGGTCTTCGACAAAATCCAGGTCACCATGCACGATGTCGGCTGTTTCGAGCCCTGCGGATATCCGTCGCAGCGCTGTGCGATCGTGAAAGCAATCGTCTGAATTCAGCACGCCTACCGCGTCTCCGGTATAGAGACCCAGCCCCTTGTTGAGTGCATCATACATTCCGCTGTCGGGCTCGCTGATCAGCCGGATCTGGTCCGGAGGGTAAGACCGGACAATTGACAACGTCTCGTCCGACGAATTCCCGTCGATGACCACCAGTTCCTTGTCGCCATGATCCTGGGCCAGGAAGCTGTCGACCGTATGCCGGATCGTCGCCGCCGAGTTCCAACAGACGGTCAAGACAGAGATTTTCATACCGACCCAAACTTCACTACTGTGCCGCCACGCGAATGCGATCCTCGTCCAGGCGCCGATGTTCGGATTCCCGCCTTACCGTTTCGAGGTCGGACTGGATCATCTCCTGGACCATCGTGGCGAGCGACGTTGTCGCCTTCCACCCTAGAACGCGCTCCGCTTTCGAGGCGTCGCCGATCAGAAGCTCTACTTCTGTCGGTCTGAAATAGCGCGGGTCCACCTCGACCAGAACGGCGCCCGATTTCGCGTCGATGCCTTTTTCGTCGACGCCGGAACCGACCCACTCAATCTCAGTCCCCACCTCGCTGAATGCAAGCTCGACAAAACGGCGGACCGAGTTCTTCACCCCGGTTGCAAGAACGTAGTCGTCTGGCACGTCATGCTGAAGAATTCGCCACATGCCTTCGACGTAATCGCGGGCATGGCCCCAATCCCGTTCAGCCGACAGATTACCGAGATAAAGCTTGTCCTGAAGACCGAGGCTGATTGCAGCCGCCGCACGCGTAATCTTGCGGGTAACGAAGGTCTCGCCGCGCATCGGGCTTTCGTGATTGAACAGGATGCCGTTGGAAGCATGAATTTCGTAAGCTTCGCGGTAATTCACGGTGATCCAGTAGGCATAGATCTTTGCCGCCGCATATGGCGACCGAGGATAGAAAGGCGTCGTCTCCCGCTGCGGGATTTCCTGCACCTTGCCGTAGAGCTCGGAAGTCGATGCCTGGTAAAAACGCGTCTTTTTTGTCAGGCCAAGCAGCCGGACTGCTTCGAGGAGACGCAATGTGCCGATCGCGTCGGCATTCGCGGTATATTCCGCGGTCTCGAAGCTCACCTGGACATGCGATTGCGCGGCGAGATTGTAGATCTCGTCTGGCTGAACTTCCTGGACGATACGGATGAGGTTGGTGGCGTCGGTCATGTCGCCATAGTGCAGCGACAGCCTTACGTCCTTCTCATGCGGATCCTGGTAGAGATTGTCGATGCGACCGGTGTTGAACGACGAGGACCGTCGCTTGATGCCATGGACGTCATAGCCCTTTGCCAAGAGAAGTTCCGCCAGATAGGCGCCATCCTGGCCGGTGATGCCGGTGATAAGGGCGGTTTTTCTGGTCATTGTGCGTCTCCAAGGTCGATACGACGATATTTCTCAACGCTGATCAGCGTGTCTTTAGACATTACAATACCCATTCAAAAACTGGAGATGTGCGGGTTGCCGCTTTATCAACGCGCGCCAAACCCTGTCAGCATGGTCCGGATGGTCCGAAATACGATCAGCACGTCGAGCCACGGGGAGAAGTTTTTGATGTAGTAGAAGTCGTAGTGAAGCTTCTCCAGAACGTCGCTTACCGCCGCGACATGACCTTGATTGACTTGCGCCCATCCAGTGATGCCAGGCCGGACGATATGCCGGTATCGATAGAACGGCAGCTCGGCCTCATACCAGTTGGAGAGTACGAGTGCTTCCGGGCGTGGCCCGATCCAGCTCATTTCGCCGCGCAATATATTGATAGCCTGCGGCAACTCGTCGATTCTGGACGTTCTCAAAAAACGCCCGACACGAGTGATGCGCGCGTCGCCAATCTTCGTAATAGCCTCTTCCTTCTCGTCATTGGAAGCGCTGCCGAGCTTCATCGTTCTGAATTTATAGACCTCGTACGGATTTCCCCGGTAGCCCATTCGCTTCTGTCTAAATAGCGCAGGTCCGGGTGAATCGATCTTTATGGCAATCACCACAAACACTAGCAATGGCGAGAACACAGCAAGCACAAACAAGGCAGACAACCAGTCTATTGCCTGTTTTATTTTTAGATAGGCCTGATTTGGATTCAACGACCCCAATGTATTCTCAGACAAATGCTCGATTTCAACACGGCCTGTGAGCGATTCTCTTATTTGTTTCACATGATAGACTGGCGTTCCCGACAGCGCGCGGTCGGCGATGTATCGCTCCCACTCATCGGAAAGATCGGCCCGCAGATCAGCAACCACGCCGCTGGCATACTCGACAATTGTGTTGGGCGAATTAACTCTGTGCCAGCTCACACCTTCGATGCTCTGCAGCCGGTCGACATCCCCTCCCGGAATTATGGCAAGCCGGTATGAGTCCATCCGCCGCGTGGCTAGGCTCAAGCCAAAATACCACAAGGTCGATTGGCTGAAGCTGGCTGCCGCTTGAAATCGACTATAATCGAACCTGAAAAAGAAGATGGTCACGAACACAAGGCCGTAGGTCAGGGCGAATGTGGGGAAGATGTAGCCAGCCGCGGCGACGCCGGGGAAGTTGCCGATCCGCTTGTAAAGCATGTAACCCGTGGTATGAGCGACGAATGCCGCAAAAATGGTGGCCTGCATGTTCGATGACCAGATTACGCGGGGATCGACCGACATCCTGATGAGAGCCGGCAGCAGAATGGCGAATATCAATCCGCCAAGCAGCTGAAACCGCATCCGAAGCAGGAGATGTCTGCGATTGGGCAGTTGGATGGTGGTGGTGTTCAAATTGCCACTCGCGAACCGGGTCCCACGAAAACCT
The DNA here is from genome assembly GCF_055811235.1 of Mesorhizobium sp. WSM4810. NCBI lineage: Bacteria > Pseudomonadati > Pseudomonadota > Alphaproteobacteria > Hyphomicrobiales > Phyllobacteriaceae > Mesorhizobium > Mesorhizobium sp. WSM4810. The sequence continues at coordinate 221,066 of NZ_JBVVQV010000007.1, forward strand.
GACATTCACCTGACTAGATGCCGCTCTCGGCCAACGCTCGAATAGGCTATGCCTTCCTTCACGACATCCTCACCTCGGTAAACGTTTCGAAGGTCAACCATCACTGGCATCGCCATGAGTGCACGGAGCCGCTTGAGATCCAATGACCGAAAGGCATTCCACTCGGTGACGATCACTATCGCATGGGAGCCGTCGGCTACCGCGTAGGCGCTGTCCCCGAATTCAATGCCGTCGATCAGCTTGCGCGCCTGCTCCATGCCGACCGGGTCATACGCCTTGATCGAAGCGCCCGCATCCTTGAGCGCCTGAATGATGGCTAAGGAGGGGGCGTCGCGCATATCGTCGGTGTTTGGCTTGAACGTAAGGCCGAGGACGCCAATGGTCTTGCCGCGAACCGAGCCCCCGCAGGCATCGACCACTTTGCGCGCCATTGCCCGTTTACGCTGGTCGTTTATCGAGACCGTCGTTTCAATAAGCCGGATGGGACTTGCCGCGTCCTGCGCGGTCTTGACCAGCGCCAGCGTATCTTTCGGGAAACAGGAGCCGCCGTAGCCCGGCCCGGCGTGAAGAAACTTTGCGCCGATGCGATTGTCCAGGCCGATGCCCCGCGCGACGTCCTGCACATCGGCTCCCAACCGCTCGCAGAGATCGGCAATTTCGTTGATGAAGGTGATCTTCATCGCCAGAAATGCATTCCCTGCATATTTGGTAAGCTCCGCCGTACGTCGGCTCGTATAGAAAATCGGCGCGGCATTCAGCGAGAGCGGACGGTAGACCTCGCCCATCACTGCCTTGGCCGCTGTCGAGTCGGTCCCGACAACGATGCGATCAGGCCGCTTGAAATCGTCGATCGCCGATCCCTCGCGAAGAAATTCCGGATTGGAGACCACCGCAAAATCGGCCGTTGGATTCTGCTCGCGGATAATTCGCTCGACCTCGTCACCAGTACCAACAGGCACCGTCGATTTCGTCACAACGACCGTAAATCCCTTCAGCGCCCGGCCTACTTCGGCCGCCGCGTCATAAACAAAGGATAGATCGGCAAAACCGTCGCCACGTCGCGACGGCGTGCCCACGGCAATGAAGACGACATCCGATTGAGAAACCGCATCCGCCAGATTGTCGTCGAAACGCAAGCGACCTTGCAAAGCGTTGGTCGTGACGAGTTCCTCGAGCCCTGGCTCATAGATTGGTATCTTGCCGCCCTTGAGCATGGCAAGCTTTTCTGGATCGCGATCAATGCAGCAGACCTGATGGCCAAAGTCGGCGAAACAGGCGCCCGAGACAAGCCCGACATAGCCGGCGCCAATCATTGTTATTCGCATGCCACGTACTCCCAATCGGCGCGGATGAGGCGATCTCGCAGAGACTTACCAATCGACGGCTACCGCACTCCAGGGTGAATCCCGAGAGCGGATACCACAACAATCTACATCACCGCGCCGCCTTGATGGTGGCGCTACGCGATCGCGACGAGTTCTCTTGAATCCATGTCGACAGGAATCTCGCCATTCATGATGGCAACCAGAACCCGAGCCCTTCCGGCCGGATCGAGCCGGTCAAGACGACCGATCATCTCCGCGAAAGGGCCTGAGAGAATCCGAACCGAAGCGCCCGCAGTAAGGCCTCCGCTGAAATCAAGCAAGCCGTCCTTGCCGGTCAGGGCAATGAACCGCTCCACCAGCCCCGAGGGGACCGGCAATGGCCGCTCGCCCTGCATGATGAGGGAGCGCACACCGAACGTTCCATTGACCGAGCGCCAGCGCTGCAGCGCGACATCGAGGGCGATGAACATGTAACCTGGAAAATAGGCTGCCGGTCGCGTCTCGACGCGCCGGGCATGACGAATGGTCCTCTCGCAGCGAGGTATAAACGGGTGAAACCCCTGCAGCCGGAGATGCCGTTCGGCGACGTCTTCCTTTCCCGGAAAAACGCTGGCGGCATACCAGCGTGCTGCGATGCCGGTTGCGGGCCGCTGCGGCAATACAGTCGCCTTAACAGTTGTTTTTTCCGGGCTGATCACAAGTATCCTTCTCGGCGGTCTTGGCACGGTCGGGGCAAGCGTTACGACAGCGTGAAGACACCAGCAAGCAACCATGTCGCGAGAATCAAGGCGATTGGTCGAATCCTGTTAATTGTCCACTACTTTAGCTGCGCCTAATAGTCATCGCGCCGATTTCTTGTTTAGCTATCCAGCAGCGGTATCGAGCAATTGCGTCGATATGTAGCTGCCTGGTTACGCTGACTCGCGACGAACCGCTGGCTCTTCTGGTGCTTAATCAGTCGATTTGAACATTGTGTGACGGTTATCGTTAGCAAAGCGTTACCGACCGCTTGGCGGCGGTCTGCTTTGACGAGAACTCGCGGTAGGCCGTCGCTGAAACGGTAACCGTTCCACGATCTGTGGTTGCGTGCTCGATCAGTGCCGCGCCCGATCTGTCGACCAGAGCTCAGGAGCGTTTGAGCAGCGACCAGACGGCGGGCACAAGGCTCGCTGCCAGGCCGACCTTGATCAGGTCGCCGACGATGAAGGGCACGACGCCGAACTGCCATGACTTTTCCGGGCCGATGAGCAGCGCCAGCCAGGCAAAGCCCATCGCCATCATGACGATTTCGGCAACCAGCATCGCGTTGAAGAGCTTGACCGGATGGCGATCCCAGCCGCGATCGGCGGCCCAGCCGACGATCGCCGCCATGACGACGAAGCCGAAGAGATAGCCGCCGGTCGAGCCGAGCATGTAGGCTATGCCGATGCCCTTTTCCGGCGTGCCCTGGAAGACCGGCAAGCCGATCGCGCCCTCCGCCATGTAGAGAAGCAGCGTGGCGACGCCGAGGCGCATGCCGAACGCAGCTGATATCAGGAAGACGGCCAAGGTCTGCATCGAGATGTCGACCGGTCCGAGCAAAACCCTGGTCTTGGCCGACAAGGTCAGCACCAGCGTACCGACGATCGCCAGCAAAAGCTGGGTCGCCAGGCGGGCCGCACCCTTTTCAGGCAGAGCGAGAGAAACAAGCGGCGTCGTTGCAATTGCCATGGTCTTCCTCATTCGGATTGCCGCAGATCGCGGCCTTGCGTTTTCCTATATTGGCTTCCGTGTTATGCGGCAATCGGTTTTGCCGCCTCTGGAACAGAGCTGAACGACATTCGCTATGGCGCTGAAATTCGACACAGACTTCGACCCGGCCTACGGCCAGGGCGTGACCGTTGCGCCCGACGTGGTTCGGGTCACCGCGAAAAATCCCGGCACGTTCACATTCTACGGCACCAACAGCTACATCGTCGGGCGCGAGACGCTGGCGGTGATCGATCCGGGGCCGGATGACGAGGCGCATCTCAAGACACTGCTCGCGGTGATCGCAGACAGGCCGGTCAGCCATATTTTCGTCAGCCACACGCATCGCGACCATTCCCCGCTGGCAGCGCGGCTAAAGCAGCACACCGGTGCAATTATCCTGGCCGAGGGTCCGCATCGGCCGGCGAGGCCGCTGCGCACCGGCGAAATCAATCCGCTCGACGCCAGCGCCGACACCGCCTTCAATCCGGATATCGCGCTTGCCGACGATATGGTGGTCGACGGCGACGGCTGGGCGATCAGAACGGTGCTGACGCCGGGCCATACCGCCAACCACGCAGCCTTTGCGCTGGAAGGAGCCGGTATCCTGCTCTCGGCCGATCATGTCATGGCCTGGGCGACCTCCATTGTTGCGCCGCCGGACGGCGCCATGGCCGACTATATGGCCTCGCTGGATCGGCTGATCGAGCGCGACGACCGCCTGCTGCTGCCCGGCCATGGCGGGCCGGTGACAGCGCCGAGCAGCTTCATGCGCGAGCTGAAGTCGCATCGCAGGATGCGCGAACGCGCGATCCTGGAGCGGATCAGAAGCGGCGACCGGACGATCAAGGAGATGGTCGCGGCGATCTATCGGGATACCGACCCGCGCCTGCATGGCGCGGCCGCGCTGTCGGTGCTTGCCCATCTCGAGGACCTGGTGGCGCGCGGCCTGGCGAGCACCGACGGCGACCCTGACATCGACGGCATTTTCAGCCTGCCTGGCTAAGCTCCCGCCAGAACTACGCTCCTGAAAGCTCAGAACCGGCTGGAACGCTCTTCGGGTTGGGGCGACTTCAGACCCTGGCAAGAGCATTGCGGATTGGCCGGAAGCCGCGCGGCGGTCTCCAGCGCGACAAGCGAGGCTGTCATGGAGAGATTGGGCAGCACGTCCTCCTGCAGCAATTTCTGGCGGTTGCGGTCCATATAGTCGTTGAAACCCGCCGTGACGAACGCACAGGGCACGAAGCAGGCGCCGATCTCGCGCGCCAGGGTCGCCTCAGGGGCGATGGAGTGGTTGAGCACGTCCGCCCCCATGCCGCGATAGGCCAAGGCTTCGGCCGGGGTTGTCAGCCGCGGCCCATAACAATGGGCAGCCACCAGTTGCTGTTCGATGCCATGCACGCGGCATTCGGCCGGCCAATGGCGGCGGGCCGTCTCGGCCAGAACCGCCGCACATCTTGGACATACGATCTGCTTGCCCGAACAGTCAAAACTCTGGCGGTCCGGAAGCAGTGAAAACGGGGTCTGCGTCAGTTCGATGATATCGGCGGGCACCACCATGTCGCCGGGCTGGATCGCCTTGTTGACGGCGCCAACGGTCGAGCAGGCGAGGACTTGCCGCACCCCCGCTTGCATCAACACCCAGAACGCGCGGCGATGGCAGGAATGGTCGATATGGTCGCGGGGATTGCCGTGCGAATACATGCACAACGCCCGCTTTGCTCTGCCTTCGGCTGAAATCGAGGCATCGAACTCGAGCAACTTCCAGTTGTCGGAACGACCGAAAGGCGTTTCAAAACTCATGTCGCGCCGCAGCGTGCGCACGCCCTCGACTCCGACATCTTCCGGGAAGGCAAGCCCCCAGTTTGCCGACCCGGTGATGATGGCCAAGCCAACCTGAGGGATGTCAGTCGATTGATCCGCCGGAGCACCGGCCGCGTGATGATTTTGGGGCATGCTTCCAGTCTCGGTCAGGATTTTTGGCGAACGGCCACGATCACGACGACGACCACAACAATAGCGGTCCACAATGTCGAGATCGCCGCAATGGTCGGATCGATCTGATCGCGCAGCGAGATGAACATGAGCTTCGGCATCGTGCTGTTGCGACCACTTGCGACGAAGATCGAAATCACGGACTCATCGAGCGACGTCAGGAAGGCCATCAAGGTCGCCGACAACAGGCTGAGCCGAAGTTGCGGAACGATTATTCCGCCAATGGCCCTGGCCCAGTCCGCGCCGAGGCTGCGCGCGGCCTGAACCTGGTTCCAGTCGAAGCGAGCCAGGGCCGGCAACAACACAATGCACGCCACCGGAACAGCCAGCACCACATGTCCGACCAGCACACCGAACAGCGTTCCGACCAGACGTTGCGCCGCCAGCACAAAGAAGAGGCCGATCGCCAGCAGGATTCCGGGGGTGACCGAGGGGGTGAGCAGGACGCCCTGGATGGAAGCCGCGGTCTTGCCGCCCAGCCGATTCATCGAGATGCAGGCGAGCAGCGCAAAAGGCACCGCGATCAGCGCCGTCAACGTCCCAAGGATCAGGCTGGTCCTGAGTGCTGCCATCCACGTCGCCGAGCCGAAGAAGTTCTCGTACCAGCGCAGCGAGTAGGCTTGCGGCGGAAACTCGAGGAGATCAGACGCCGAAAACGAAAGCGGCACCACGACCAGCGTCGGCAACATCAGAAATGCCATGACCAGAGCAGCAAAGCTCCAGAGGACGATGCGGGCGAGCCTGTTTTGCGGATAGGCTTCAAGCATGGGAGGCTGCCCCTGTGTTGTGGGCCAGCAGGCGGCGTGCCGCCAGCAGCATCACACCGATCAGCGCCATCAGAACGAGGAGCAGAATGCCCAGGACGCTGGCCGACCCCCAATCCTGAAAGGTCGATAGCGCACGCTCGATCCGGGTAGAGAGAGGATTTACCTTGCCGCCGCCAAGCACCGCCGGCGTGATGAAAAAACCGATGGAATAGATGAGGACGATGACCGAACCCGAGAAGATGCCGCCGGCCGAAAGCGGCATGATGACGGTGCGGATGACCTGCCCGAGGGTCGCTCCCATGCTCGCTGCCGCGCGAACGAGGTTTGGGTCGATATCGCGCATCGCGGCATAAACCGGCAGCAGAAAGATCGGCAGCATGTAGTGAACCATGCCGATCAGCGTTCCGGTAAAATTATAGACCAGCGGAAAAGGCTCCGCCGTCAGGCCCGAACCAGTCAAGGCCGCGTTGATCAGGCCATCACGCCGCAACAGCACGAGCCAGCCATAGGTGCGCACCAGGATGGCGGTCCACAACGGCAGCATGACGAAGGCCATCAGCACGTTGGCCACCCTTGGCCTGGCGCTGGCCAAGGCGAGTGCCAGCGGGGTGCCCAGAAGAATGCAGATCGCCAGCGTGCCGAGGGACAGTTCGAGGGTGGTGACGAGCGCCGACCATGTCAGTCCGCTCGAAAGTACTTTCGCGTAGTTGCCGACAGTGTACTCACCGCCTGTGGTCAAAAAAGATTGCCGGATGATCCAAAGGATGGGCAGTATCGCCGCCAGTCCAACGATGAACAGCGCCGGCAGCGAAAGCGAAAGAAAAAACCGCCGCTCGCGGCGCGCATCCGCCAAGAGCGCTGGATCCGCGGTGACGGTCACGCCAGCGCTCCCGGTATCGCGTGAATCTTCGCTGCTGGTGCATAGGCGGTCATCCGCTGACCGGCGGCAAGCTCGGCGCAACCGCCGGCCAGTGCTGCCGGAATGCAGACAAGGACCTCCTGGCCACCGTCAAGCGCCAGCGTCAAAAGCCAGTTCTCGCCGCGGAACGCCTTGGCGCGCAGTGTTCCTTCGAGAGCCACTGCGTCTGCCCCGGCGAGCTTGGCATCAAGATGGAAGCTTTCGGCGCGAATCATCAGGGTCTCGCGTGACGCTTCGGCGCCGTCGATCCTGCGCACCGAGCCCGGCGGCACAATGTTTGCCTCGCCCATGAACTCGGCGACGAAGCGGGTCGACGGACGATCATAGATCCGCTGCGGCGTATCGATCTGTTGGATGCGGCCGGAGTTCATCACCGCAATCCGGTCGGACATGATCAGCGCTTCGCGCTGGTCGTGTGTCACATAGATTGTGGTGATCCCCAGGTCATCGTGCAGACGCCGGATCTCGTACTGCATGGTTTCGCGCAGATTCTTGTCGAGCGCCGACAGCGGCTCGTCCATCAGCATCACGCGCGGTTCGAAGACGATTGCCCGCGCCAATGCCACCCGTTGACGCTGGCCGCCGGACAGTGCGGCAACATTGCGCTCCGCCAGGCCATCCAGCTTGACGCGGGCCAGGGTGGCAAGCGCCCGTTGACGCGCCTCCGCTCTCGGCGTCTTGCGCAGCGCCAGCGGATACGCGACATTCGCCAGGACATTCATGTGGGGAAACAAGGCGTAATTCTGGAATACGATGCCGATGTCGCGTTTGTTCGGCGCCAGGCGGGTGATGTCGCGATCGCCCAACAACAGCTTGCCGGAATCCGGCCGGACAAAACCGGCCAGAGCCATGAGCAGCGTGGTCTTGCCCGATCCCGATGGCCCCAGCAGCGTGAGGAACTCGCCAGCTTGAATGTCGAGCGAGACATCATCCAGTGCGACGTAGGACCCGTAAGCCTTGCTGACGCTGTCGATGGTGATCGGGAGCGACTTCATCATCTGCTCCTGCCTTGTCAGCCGAGACTCAGCGGGCCATCATCTCATCGAAGGCCTGTTGGGCAGCCTCGCCGTTCTTGACCCACCATTCCGAATTGGAAAACACCGAAGTGCCGGCATTTTCAGGCGCCGTCGCAAGCGTCTTCAGACGGTCCTCGGGAATCAGGCCACCCTCATAGGCCGCAGGATTGACCGGGCCGTAGGCGATGAAATCGGTCAGCTTCGCAACGCGCGCGGGCTGCGTCATCGCAGCGATGAGCTTCATCGCGGCTTCCTTGTTCGGCGCTCCCTTCGGCACCCCAAGGCAGTCCGTGCCGATGACCGACCCCTTGAACGTGTAGTCAGCCGCGCCGCCATCTTTTTTCACGGTCTCTGCCCTTCCGTTCCAGGTAACGACCAGATCCGCCTCACCATCCTTCAGCAGCTGCGCGGACTGGGCTCCCGAGGTCCACCACACGGCGACATCCGGTTTGATCGCTTCAAGCCGCTTGATGGCGCGCTCCAGCCCTTCCGGCGTGCTGAGCACGGCATAGACGTCCGCCGGCGCCACGCCCTCGGAGAGAAGCGCGATCTCGATCGAGTCCTGCGCATTGGCGCGCAACGCGCGGCGGCCCGGGAATTTGGCTACGTCCCAGAACTCGGCCCAGGTCTTCGGCGGGTTCTCGCCATAGGTCTTGGTGTTCCACGACAGGACAGTGCCATAGGAATCGAACGGATAGCAGTAGTCCGACTTTGCGCCGTCGGGCACGGATTTGGGATCGATGATCTTGTAGTCGAGCGGCTCGAGCAGCGATTGAGCGGCCGCCTGCGCGCCTTCCGGTGAGCCGAGGTGGATAATGTCGGTCGCAATTGCCCCCGAGGTGACCTGCATCTTCAAGGCGGCCAGGCCGTCGCTCAGGGTCTCCTCGCGGACATCATAGCCAAGCTCTTTTGCAGCAGGGCCCCACATGGCCTCTTTCATGGCGTTGCCATAATCGCCGCCTGCGGTCGTAATGGTGAGTGTTTGCGCGTGGACGGGCACGGCAGCCGAGATGGCGAATGCTGTTAAGGAAATGCGCAGCCAGGACATAGGTTCTCCTCCCCAACGTCATCAAACATTGCCTGAAATGGCCATTTATTCGTAATCGTAACGTTACGATTGCATCTGAATACGCAGGAGTCAAGCTGCTTGCCACGGGCGTTCGGATTGACCGGGATGTCGAATCCGGTAACGTTATGGCGGTCAGCAAGTCAGCCGGCGCTTTCGCAAATGAAGTCGGGCGAACAATGGCCAATCTAAAGCAGATCGCGGCGGAACTTTCCCTCTCGGTGACCACGGTGTCCCGCGCTCTGAAGGATGGGCCGGAAGTGCAGCCCTCGACCATAGCCCGCGTCAAGGAGGCGGCCAAGCGGGTCGGCTATCTGCCAAACCATCATGGTCGTGCGCTCAAAACCGGTCGAACGCTGACGCTGACGGCAGTGCTGCCGATGGAGACCCGAGACCATCTGTCCGATCTGTTGAAGCTGCCTTTGATCGAAGGCATGACGCTGGCGGCGCGGCAAGCCGGTTATAGTCTGTCCATCTATTCCACCACGCCCGACGACGATCCCGTCGAGAGCGTGCAGCGGCAGCTTCAGGCGCGCAGCACGGACGGACTGATCATCACGCGCCTGGTGTCGGGTGATCCGCGCGTCAAGCTGCTGCTGGATCAACGCATGCCATTCGTCGCGTTTGGAAGAACCGACCTGGATACCGCCTATCCTTATGTCGATGTCGACAATGAACAGATTGCCTACGAGGCAACCCGACGGCTCATGGACAAGGGCTGCCGACGCATTGCACTGCAACTTCTGGTGCCGGAGGATCAGGCAAGCGCCATGCGTCTTTCCGGCTATGCAAGGGCAATGGCCGAGGCCGGCATTGCGATCGACCAAGCGCTGATCGGTCATGGCATGTTCACCATGGAATCGAGCGCAGCCTGGTTCGATCGCTTGCTGGCTTGTTCAGATCCGCCGACAGGCCTGGCATGCGCCAACGAACTCGGCCTTCTGGGGGCGCTGCACGCTCTTGGCAAAAGAGGTCTTGCTCCGGGGAGCGACGTCCACATCGTAACGCGTGACAGCACGCGGCTGGCACGGTTCCTGCCGGCGAAGATCGAAGTTCATTCCGTCGATATGACGGCTGTCGGACGCAAGCTTGTCGAAGTCCTGGAGAGCCGCATCATCAATCCGCTTGGACCGGTGGAGACAATTTTGCTCAAGGGTGAATTCGACCCCGGCGAATAGCCTGCCCGCATACTCAACCCGTGATTGTATCAGCCGCATTTCTGTGGCGTCAAAGCGATTCACTCGGCCGGGGCCGTGCCGACCTGGCCGGCGACTTCCTTATCCAGCTCGGCCAGGAAATCCACGATGCGGGCCGCATTGTCGCCAAGGTCGTAGCGGCCGTAACGCGAGGCCGAGCGCATGTCGACGATGACCGCGTCGCCATCGTCGGTCACACGGATGGCGACGTCGGCGGGAAGGCTGAGGATGAAGCTCCTGGCCAGGGCATTGATCGTCACCTCGCTTTGCCCGATCGCACGGGGAAACGGCGCCGCAAGCTGCCAGTCCCGACGATCGAGCACGGTTTCGACTGCTTCCAGGACCCGATCGAAAGGCAGATTGTAGCTGCGTCCGGTGACAAGCGGATAGGTCTCGGTCTGCAGGCGCCGCTCGCCCGGGTTCGGTGACGAAAGCGCGTTCATATCACCGGTCCGGGTGCTGGTGTCGAGCACCGGCGGATCGTCGAAATCCGTCGAGATATCCCTGAGCGGCGGAGAAGTCGCTGCCCAGTAGGCGGCAATGCCAAAAGGAACAAGCACCAGCAGCGCCAGCACCGTGCCGACGGTGAGATCGCGACCGCCACGGTCGCCGAAATTCCACAGTCTCGAAAACGCAAATCCGGCGAACAACAGCGCAAAGGCGGCAAGCAGCGCGACAATGCCGAGCACCCAAAGGAAAGCCGGCGTTTCAACAAGCTGATAGCGGTGGCCGACGAGAACGGTCAGCAGAAGGACCGCCGAAAAAGCGCCTGTCCGCCGCGACCAGCCGGCCGCCTTCGACGTCTGTCGCTCGGGAGTTTTCATCATTTTCAGCACTGCTTCACCCCGGACCGGCGCTTAAGCCGTTCAGCGGCGGCTTGAAGGCGAAAGACGTCATGTCAGTCAGTCCGTCGGCAGGCGATAGTCCCTGAACTGCCGGCGCAAGGTTGTCTTCTGGATCTTGCCGGTGGCGGTGTGGGGAATTTCGCCGACGAAGGCGACGTCATCCGGCATCCACCACTTCGCCACCTTGCCGTCCATGAAAGCCAGGATATCCGTCTTGGTCGGCTCCCGGCCCGGCTTGCGGACGACGACAAGCAACGGCCGTTCGCCCCATTTCGAATGTTGGATGCCGATGGCGGCCGCCTCCGCCACATCCGGATGACCGATCGCCAGATTCTCGAGCTCGATGGTCGAGATCCATTCGCCGCCCGACTTGATGACGTCCTTGGCGCGATCGGTGATCTGCATGTAGCCCCCTGGGTCGATATGGGCGACATCACCGGTATCGAACCAGCCTTCTTCATCGAACTGTTCGGATCCGATGCCGCCATAATAGGCACGCGCGACGGCCGGTCCGCGGACCTTCAAGCGTCCGAATGTCTCGCCGTCCCATGGCAGTTCCTTGTCGTCGTCGTCGGTGACCTTCATCTCGACCCCGAAAGGTGGAAAACCCTGCTTGCTCTGGACGTCGAGCCGGGCTTCGCCCTCAAGCCCGGCATAGCCCGGCTTCAAGGTACACAGCGTGCCGAGCGGCGACATTTCGGTCATGCCCCATGCATGGATGACCTCAACATCGTAATTGCCCTGGAACTTTGCCGTGATCGCACGCGGGCAGGATGAGCCGCCGATAACGACCTTGTTCAGATAGGGAAGTTTCTTGCCGGTCTCCTCCAGGTACTGCAGCAGCATCAACCACACTGTCGGCACGGCGGCGCTGAACGTCACCTTTTCGGTGTCGAGCAATTCATAGATCGAGGCGCCGTCCATCTTGCAGCCAGGCATGACCAGCTTGGCGCCGATCATCGGGCCGCTCTGGCCAAGGCCCCAGGCGTTGGCGTGGAACATCGGCACAACCGGCAGTATGGTGTCGCGCGAGGAGAGGCCCATCGCATCGGGCATCGCCGCAATCATGGCGTGCAGCACGTTCGAGCGATGGCTGTAGAGCACGCCTTTCGGATCGCCTGTCGTGCCCGAGGTGTAGCACATGCCGGCGGCGGTGTTTTCATCGAACGTCTTCCAGGTGAAGGCGCCGTCGGCTTCGTCAAGCCATTCCTCATAGGCAACAGCATTCGGCAGCGCCGTCTGCGGCATGTGTGCCTTGTCGGTCAGCACGATCACTTGCTTGAGCGATTTGACCGCGCCGGCGATCTTTTCAAGCAGCGGCATGAATGTCAGGTCGACGAAGATCGCCTTGTCCTCGGCATTGTTCATGATCCAGGCGATCTGCTCGGGAAACAGGCGCGGATTAAGCGTGTGATAGATCGCGCCGACACCCATGATGCCGTACCAGGCTTCGATGTGGCGCGCCGTGTTCCAGGCCAATGTGGCGATGCGATCGCCAAGCCCAAAGCCATCACGCTCGAGCCGCTCGGCGACCCGCAAGGCGCGGCGATGAATTTCGACGTAAGTGGTCCGGACGATCGGGCCCTCGATCGAGCGCGACACAATCTCGCGTTCGCAGTGCTGCCTGGCTGCATTGTCGATAAGCTTGTGGCAAAGCAGCGGCCATTCCTGCATCAGTCCGAGCATTCTTCTCCTCCCATGGGTTTTCGTTCCCCCATTGGTTTTCGTTCCATTGTGGGACGAACACGCGGATTGTCCAGCCATGACCGGGCAGAAGCAGCCCATTGTTCAAAAAGGCAGGGAAAACCGCCACAATCCGGCCATTGTCGACATTAACTTTGATTAATGGTAGGGGTGTGATTGGCGAATGAAAGAGGTTCGCATGGACGCGCAGCTCGACGACAAAGCTCTCGAAGATTCGCTTGCCGAAAGCCTGGCCGATTTGGTGCCGGACGCCAAAACCGTTTCCGAGGACGAATTCGTCGAAGTCGTCGGCGGCGCCCTTGAGGCGGTCGGCGGCACGCTGCTGTTCAAGATGTGCGTTCAGAACGAAGGCGAAAGCCAGCATGTCGCCGCGGCTTGCGTCGGCGATGGCGGCAACCGCCAGTTCCTGCTTCTTACCTTGCCGACCGGCGGTGGTGCGCTCAAGGTCGAAACCGCGTCGCGAAGCACCAATCCTGTCGCCGGTATCGCCGCCGCCTATGCCGGGCTGATGGACGCCTTTCAGGCTGCCGCCTGATCGGTCATCAGCCTGATCGGTCATCGGCCCTGATCGGTCATAGCCATGCTCGATTTGACGAGATATCCTTCAACGCCAAAAGGCGATGGAGCCCCCGCATTCGACAGCGCCCTTGCGTAGCGCACACGCCCTACACACCTTAGGTCGTGCAAGGAGAACCGTCATGGACCAGACCGCCAATCCGTCACCCGGCTTTCAGCGCAACCCGGATAAAGTCATTACCATCGAGCCGTACAGCGGAACTGTGACCGTACGCGCCGGCGACGCGGTCATTGCCTCGTCCAGGAGGGCCAAGGTGTTGACCGAATCCCCCTACCCCGGGATCCTCTACATTCCATTCGAAGACATCGATTTCGACCAGCTTCGCAAGACGGACTCGTCGACTCATTGCCCATATAAGGGCGATGCAAGCTATTGGAGCGTGCTGCCTGCCGCGGAAGCAGGCAAGGATGCGATGTGGGCCTATGAGCGGCCTTTCGACGAGATGATCGAAATCCGCGATCACGGCGCGTTCTATCCCAACAAGGTGACGGTCGAAGCCAAACCAGCCTGAGCAGGGCCAGCCTGAGCAGGGACGGCTCGCGGCCTGTCCCGCCGATCATTCGATGGCACGGCCATGGCCGATGCCGGCCCCCTTACCCGCGACCGGTCTTTGCAGCCTGCACCGCCGCCTGCGCGGCAGCCAGCCTGGCGATCGGCACGCGGTAGGGCGAGCACGACACGTAGTCGAGGCCGATTTCCTCGCAGAAATGGATCGACGCCGGATCGCCGCCATGTTCGCCGCAAATGCCGAGCTTGATGTCCGGCCGCGTTGCCCTGCCTTTTTCGGCCGCCATCCGCACCAGTTCGCCGACGCCCTCGATGTCGAGCGACACGAACGGATCCTGCTCGATGATGCCCTTCTGGCGATAGGTCTCCAGGAACGAGGCCGCATCGTCGCGTGAGATGCCAAAAGTGGTCTGGGTCAGATCGTTGGTGCCGAAAGAGAAGAATTCGGCCGCCTCGGCGATGACCTGGGCGCGGATCGCGGCGCGCGGCAGTTCGATCATCGTGCCGGTAAGATAGGTGATCTTGACGCCGGTTTCCTCCATCACGCTCCTGGCGACGGCATCGATCCGCAGCTTGACGTAGTCGAGCTCCTTCACCAGACCGACCAGCGGCACCATGATTTCCGGGACCACCAGCGCGCCGGCCTTCCTGCCGGCTTCGACGGCGGCCTCGAAAATGGCGCGCGCCTGCATCTCGGCGATTTCGGGATAGGAAACCGCAAGCCGGCAGCCGCGATGGCCAAGCATCGGGTTGAATTCGTGCAGGGCTTCGGTGCGCTGCCTGAGCTTGTCGGGCGGCACGTTCATGGCGGCGGCGACTTCGGCCACCTCTTCCTCGGTCTTGGGCAGGAATTCGTGCAGCGGCGGATCGAGCAAGCGGATCGTCACCGGCAGGCCGGCCATGATCTCGAACAATTCGAGGAAATCCGAGCGCTGCATGGGCAAGAGTTTTGCGAGCGCCGTTCGCCGGCCCTTTTCCGTGTCGGCCAGGATCATCTCGCGCATGGCAACGATGCGGTCGCCCTCGAAGAACATGTGCTCGGTGCGGCAAAGCCCGATGCCTTCGGCGCCGAAGGAACGCGCCATGCGCGCGTCGAGCGGCGTTTCGGCGTTGGTGCGCACCTTCATGCGGCGCACGGCATCGGCCCATTCCATGATGGCGGCGAAATCGCCCGAGAGCTCCGGCTGCAGCATTGGTACGGCGCCTTTCAGCACCTGGCCGTTGCCGCCGTCGATGGTGATGATATCGCCCTTGCGGAACGTCGATCCCATCGCCATCAGGGTGCCGGCTCTGTAGTCGACGCGCAGCGAGCCGGCGCCCGACACACAGGGCTTGCCCATGCCGCGCGCCACCACCGCCGCGTGGCTGGTCATGCCGCCACGCGTGGTCAGGATGCCTTCCGCCGCATGCATGCCGTGGATGTCCTCGGGACTGGTCTCGATGCGCACGAGAATCGCCTTGCGGCCTTGCGTCTTGAGCTCCTCGGCATCGTTGGAGGAAAAGACAATCTCGCCGGTGGCTGCCCCCGGAGATGCGGGCAGGCCGATGCCGATGACATCGCGTGCCGCCTTCGGATCGATGGTCGGGTGCAGCAACTGGTCGAGCGAGGCCGGATCGATGCGGGCGACGGCCTCCTCCTTTGAAATGAGCTTGTCGCGCGCCATCTCGACGGCGATTTTGAGCGCCGCCTTGGCGGTGCGCTTGCCGGACCTGGTCTGCAGCATCCACAATTTGCCGCGCTCGATGGTGAATTCGAGATCCTGCATGTCGCGGTAGTGCTTTTCCAGACGGTCGGAGATGGTGACGAAAGACTGAAACGCTTCCGGCATCAGCTTCTGCAGCGACGGCTTGTCGGAGCCGGCGGCAATGCGCGCCGCCTCGGTGATGTTTTGCGGCGTGCGGATGCCGGCGACGACATCCTCGCCCTGCGCATTCACCAGGAACTCGCCATAGAGCATCTTTTCGCCGGTCGACGGATTGCGGGTGAAGGCGACGCCGGTGGCCGAGGTCTCGCCCATATTGCCGAAGACCATGGCCTGGACGTTGACCGCGGTGCCCCAGCTTTCGGGAATGTCGTGCAGGCGCCGGTAGGTGATGGCGCGGTTGTTCATCCAGCTCGAAAACACGGCGCCGATCGCACCCCAGAGCTGCTCGTTCGGATCTTGCGGAAACGGTTTGCCGAGTTCCTCCTCGACCTTGGCCTTGTAGAGCGCGATCACGCCCTGCCATTCGATGGCGCTCAGTTCGGTATCGAGTTCATGGCCGAGGCCGCCCTTTTGGTCTTCGAGGATTTCCTCGAACACCTCATGGTCGAGGCCCATGACGACATCGGAATACATCTGGATGAAACGCCGGTAGCTGTCATAGGCAAAGCGCGCGTCGCCTGAATCGGCGGCCAGTGCCTCGACCGTCTCGTCGTTCAGGCCGAGATTGAGCACGGTGTCCATCATGCCGGGCATCGAAGCGCGGGCACCGGAACGCACCGACACCAAAAGCAGTTTTGAGGGATCGCCGAAACGGCGCCCGGTCAGCCGGCCGATGTGGTCAAGCGCGACCGCGACGTCCGCCTCCAGCGAAGCCGGGTAGGTGCGGCCGTTGGCGTAATAGGCGTTGCAGACCTCGGTGGTGATGGTGAAGCCCGGCGGCACCGGCAGCCCCAGGCTGCACATTTCGGCCAGATTGGCGCCCTTGCCGCCCAAAAGGTTCCTGTCGCCGGCACGGCCTTCCGCAGCGCCGTCGCCAAAGGTGTAGACCCATTTGGTCATGCTTGCTCTCCGGTTGCAGGAGATTGAAAAGATCAACGAAGCCGAAGTTCCGCCGTGTCCCTGCACGAGCGATATGATGCTGCAGTGCGAAAGGCAAGCCGTCGGCGGGCCAGCCGGCTTCTACAATCGATTAAGAAAAAGCGATGACAAAAAGACTTGCGGCTCGACGGCCAGTTTAGGAGGACAAAACAGGAACTAGCGATAGCGCCATGTGACTGACCGGAGAACTTGAAACGCTGGCCGTCGAAAATGCCGGCGGCACGACCCCAAGCCGATCTTCTCATTCCCGGCGGCAGGCGGTTCCATTTCTTCGATCCGGCCGGCAATGAAATGGCAGTTGGGGTGAATAGATGCCATCGCCCGACAGCAGATGATACGCGACGCCAATCTGCGGGAACCGGTGGATCAGTTCCGCGCACTTTCCGTTCTCGACACTTGCCATTCTCGCCATTGAGCTTTCCGTCGGCTCGTCCTATAAGGCCGCGCGCAGCGGGCATGTTCCGACTGCTGGGGCGTAGCCAAGTGGTAAGGCATCGGTTTTTGGTACCGACAATCCCAGGTTCGAATCCTGGCGCCCCAGCCAATCCGGAATTTTCCGAACTGTGGACCCGCGAAGGCCGCCAGGATTGATCCGTCCGCCGCATATCAGCTCATTGGCCAAACGATCATGAGCATCGGCACGGCAACAATGACGACGAGGAACGATAGCAGCAGTCCCAAATGTGGATAGTCGCTGAAACGGTAGCCGCCCGATCCCATGGCGAGCGTGTTGCACTGGTGGCCGGTCGGTGGCAGCCCTTTTCTCGAATCCAATGGGGCGCGGCGGGATGAGGCGCTGAGTGCCTCGAAGGCGAGTGGACGCTGGAGCGGCTCGGCTACCGCTCGAGTTTATTACGGCCGCACCCTTGTCACCCGCGTCGGCAAGCTTGAGCTGCGGATTCCGTAGGACCGGGTTGGCCGCTTCTCCACCGGGCTGTTCGAGCGTCGCCAGCGTTCGGAGCGGGCCTTGGTGGCCACGCTTGCGGGGTTGTATGTGCAAGGCGTGTCGACCAGCAAGCAGCTGGTCCAGCAGTTCCTCGATAGCCAAGCGATGATTCTTTCCTTTCCATCATCATGGCCTCGCGCACAGAATTCCTGCAGGCCCGCGCGATGACTGCCTGCAGGAGCTGTCGATGCCGGCACGCTCTCGCCGAAGCCAAGTCCAAGGCCGATCTCTCTGCATGGGGAATGCAACATTTTGTCTAAATTTATCAAGATAGTTCAAACCAGAACCTAAAGTCCTGTGGGTACAACGCACTCCAGAACAAAAACATTGGAGGCTAGCACATGACGTTTTCTACTGCGCATCGGAACCGTTTTAGAAGAGTGGCGATTGCAGCGATCGGGCTTGCTTTTTCCGTGGCTCTCGGCGCAAACGCGCGAGCAGGCGAATTGCGTAAGCCAGAGAGAGAGACACGGTCCGTCTACCTTGTCAAATATCGGGTTAACAACGATGTTCGCTACAACAAGAAACCCGCCGGCAAGGTCGTTAAAATATCAGCATCCCGGTACTTGAACAGCAACAGCTATGTCTGCACTCCGAGCGGCTTTGGTCAGAAAGCGCGTTGCTACACTCGAAGGGTCTCGAATCAGCCGGGCGTTTAATGTTGGACCTGGTTTTGACAGAAGCCGCCGCGCCTGAGCCTGAAGCCGCGGCGGCTCCGTTTTTGCGCGGTTATCGAGAATTCGCCTTAAGATGCGAAACTTCTTTGCTTACCCGATTACCTTTGACCAGTTTGCGCGCCTCATCGTCCCGGCGAGCGGGATTGTGACGAAAGACATACCATTTCCCACCCTTGAAAGGCTTCTGATAAACGACGCCATGTTTTTCACGGTGCAGGAAACATGTGATTGCACCGCTTCTGGCCAGACTCCCTTTCGCTACTTTGCTGGTCCAGAGAGCGCGCATGCAGAGCTTGCCCCCATTGGTCGCATACCAGTTTCCCTCCGCATAGGACCATGCTGCCCGTTTGCGCGACCAAGCGGCGAACGGCTTCCTATTTGCAGAGAACAGCCCGCGAGCAGTTGTCTCCGCAGAATAGAACCCACCGCCGTTTTGCCATTTCCAGGTGCGGCCGGCATAGAGCTTTTCAACCGCTGAGGCCTTCATCGGCGTCGCGGCAGCGGCGCGTTTTTCTATAGCGTCGCCCGCCGGTTGTTTGGGAGCGGCGTAGGCATTGCCTGCAAGCAAGAACACAAACAGCACCGCACTTGAGATAATCGAACGGATCGAAAACATTTTACTTCCTCTCCACCAAGGCAATTCCAGTAAGACTGCGTAAGAGTCCTGCGTTGGAACCGCATAGAAATAAAGGGATGGAGCGGTTCGGCCATCTGGTGAAAGCCGAACCACTCTGTCGAACGACTTGGATCAGTCCAGCGGATGGTTGGCCACGCGCCAATCGGGCCGGCCAACCTTTCTCGGCCATGGATAGACTTCAAGATCGTTGAAGTAGACAACGGCTGTCATGTCCGGGAACTCGGCATGCGGCTTGTTTGCTTCCGCGGCCCAGTCACGAGCATATTCGTCGTTACCTTCGTAGCCAAGCTCCGCAATGGCGATTGGTTTGCCGAAGCCCGTCACACGGTCATAACCCGGCTTTGTGCGCTCCACAAAAGTCGTATCACGACCGACCTCCAGCTTGTCATAGGGCTGATAGCCAAAGACGGACAGACCGATAATGTCGACATATTTGTCGCCAGGATAGAAGGCTTCCAGTCCTTCTTCTCCTTTCGGTGACCACATGTATTGGGCCGACGGAAGATGCTTGCGGCATATGTCGATGACATGCCTATAGGCGTTCACATAACCTTCAGCATTCCAGAAAGCCCAGGTGAATTGCCCGTCATTATCTTCCATTTCCTGCCCCCAGCGGATAGTGACGGGGCTTTTCAGCTGCGCCGCCGCAGAGCAGACCGCTGACATATTGGCATCGTAGCGCCCGCCCAAAATCCCGGCGAGCAAATCCTCGGGACCTACACGCCAGTCCCGCGCCCAGGACCACGGCTCGACTGTGATCAACAGGGAACGTCCACGCTCACGCGCATAGGCATCTGCGGCGCTGAGCGTTGCCAGATCCACATCTTCCCAGGGAAGAAAAAGGTGTTCGATTTTTGAGTTGGAATCGTTGGTATAATCCGCATGCGGATCGTAGGCGCCGGGGGTTACAGAGTCAGCCGTGATGATGGGACGCTTATCCCGAAACTGATTGCGGCTGTCGACACTCGCTCCCGACACGCCGCTGGCTGCATAAACACCACCGGAAATGCATAAGCCGCAAAGCAAGGCTGCTGATAGTTTAAAGAGACTTTTCAAGGACCCCTCCCTTTCTTACTGTTCAGATTGCTGTGCCGCACCAAGCGCGGCTTTGATGGCATCGAGTGGACGGGAAACCAGATCGGTGGACACTAGCTTGCTGGCCTCGTCGCCTTGGTGGACCTCGGCGTTACGGAACGCATACCACTCACCACCGGGCTCGCGCTTCTGATAGATCGTTCCATTGTCGATGCGATGCGAAAAGCAGGTCTTGGCGGGAAATACACCCTGTTCGGAATGCCATGTCGCGTTGAGACACATCCAACCTGTCTCGGTGATGATCCAGCGGCCTTCCGCCCAGGATTTGCCCGTCTCACCGTCAGTCCACGCCGAAAATTGCCGGTTCGCGCCCACCATTCGTCCGGCTCCGCTGTCCCACTGCCAGCTCTTGTCTCTATAGAGATCGTAGATTTCGCCTGCTGTCATGCGACGTGCCCCTTCCGGCAGAACGGAAACCTGTGAGGAAGAGGCAAAGGCCGGTGCAGCAATGCAGGACACTGCCCAAGCGACTGCTGTCAGCATCCGGAAACCTGACAGCAATAGAGCCCTTTCAGATTTAGAAACTGCCACCGGAACCTCCTGCCATCTCGAGATGAGCGGTGCCCGCCGTTTGTCCTCGATGGGCGTGTTCGATCGCATGAGGCAGTGCGGCCGGGCATGTGCCGCTGACCAAACCGACATAGCCTGTTCCAATGATTGCGATCTTCATGTGTTGATTGCCTTCTATCGCTGATTTGAATTGCTGGGAGTGCGCCAACGTGGATTGAAGATGGTCTTGTGAACAGCGCGACCACCGACGCCTGCCCCTGCAATTGAGAATCTGTCGTCGAACAGGGAAAAGCTTTTGGTTCCCCAGGCGAGCGCCTCAATGCCGTCGCGTCCACGCTCGACCGTGGCGAAGCTGGTAACCATCAAAAGGGCCATGAAACTGCTTGCCAGCGCGGGGCGATAGGCGCGGCTTTTCATCCGCACGTTATTCTCCCTGCCATGCTGCAGCAAGATGATGAAAATCAGCAGCAAGTAAAAGCAAGCATTGATGATGGCGAAGACGAAAAAGCCGCGCGTTTGATACGCATCCTGCACGAACACGACCGGCAGAATGGAGATCAGGACCACGAAGGCATACGGCGCCAGCACGCGAAACGGCAGTGGATCGACTTCGGACGTGCCTTTTGGCGTGACGCGAAAATCAACAAAGGATCCGGTCATCCAGTCACGGAACGCGGCAAAGGTTCCAGCCAGAACCCACGGCCAGCGTGCCAGCAAAAACAACATCGCTTCCCAACTGAAAATCTTGCCGTCGATAGGCCGAAATGTGCGACTCGACCGCCACCAGAATGCCAAAAGCAGGATCATAAGCGACTGCGGCATGAAATGGAGCAGAAACTCTGGGTAAGTGACGTTGACGAAATTATCGCCCTTGACCAGCACAATCACGGGCAACAGGAATGTCAGAGCAAGAAAGAAGGCGTATAGCGGGTACCAGAACTGCGAAAATAGGAATTGAACCTTCAAACGCAGCGGCAAGTGTCCGATCAGTTTTGGTGAGTATTGCAACAGGATCGTCACCAGGCTCCGCGACCACTGGAACTCCTGCGTTACAAGATCGGCAAACGTCCGTGGGCCGTCGCCATGGGCGATGGCATCAAGCGCGTGAGCCCCTCGCCAGCCATAGGCATTCATGAAGAGCGTTGTGGAATGATCCTCGGCGAGTTCTGGCCCCAGCCCGCCGATTTCCTTCAGTGCCGCAGTGCGCACCGCATAGTGCGATCCGATGCATACGGGCGCGAAGCCATTGTTGTATCCGGCTTGCAGTGACCCATGCATGCTCGCTTCGATGTAGAGGCGGCCACGCGCGGACCAGCTTTCATGTGCATTGCGATCGCAAATGCTGGGCGCGGAAACATAACCGATTGTCGGGTCGGCAAAAGGCCGCAACATGTTATATAGGTAGTCCGGTTCGGGAACATGATCGGCATCGAGCTGCGACACAAAATCATATTGGTCGTAGCCATAATGATCGTAGAAGAAAGCCAGGTTGCCTTCCTTGCAGCGTGTGCGGCGGGGCCAGGACTGGCGATGGTAATCGGCGCGATTTTTGCGGGTGGAAACGAATACGCCATGTTCGCGACACCATGCGAGCGTTGCGGGCGATGGATCCTCATCGGCCAGCCACGTGTCGTGAGGCACGTTCTGGGCTAACATGGCCCGCAAGGTTTCGGCCACCACCTCAAAAGGTTCTGATGGAGCCTTGGTGACCACCATGGCAACGCGACTGCCGGCGGAGATACGCAGCCGTCCGTGCGGCCGGCGTGCATTGAAGAAAATGGTGATGAAGTAGACTGGCAAAAGCGTTACCCACGCCAGAAGCGCCGTCACCAGAATTGAGCCGACCATGTTGGTGTGGGTGGCTCCGAAAACCCACCATTGCCAGAAGAATGCGACGGCCATCGCCCACAAAACCGCGCCCATAATGTACTCGACGCGCTTTCGGCCGGTGAAGACCGGCACCATCAGGGGTTCTTCCCTGTCAACGGACAGCGCGATGCGCGGCGTGCTCATGAGCGCACCTCGAGCCCGAAGAAGGGAGCCGCTGTGCGAATGATCGTATCGAGATCGGAATAGAGCGCCTGAAAGCCAAGTTTTTCGGCAGCGAGCGCCGGATCGGCATAAAGCACCGGAGGATCGCCCGCACGACGAGCGCGCATCTCGACCGGCACGTTACGACCTGTCAGCCGGCTGATCGCTTCGAGAATTTCCTTGATGGATGTACCACGCCCGCTGCCAAGATTGACGGCCAGATTGCCACCGCCGTTGATCAGATGTTCGAGCGCCAGCACATGCGCGCGCGCGAGATCCGCGACATGAATATAGTCGCGAATGCAGGTGCCGTCGGGCGTATCGTAATCCTGGCCATAGACTTCGAGAAAATCGATCCTGCCTGCAGCGGCCATCATGGCTCGCGGAATGAGATGTGTTTCTGGATCGTGGGTTTCGCCGATTTCCCCGTCGATATCCGCGCCGGACGCATTGAAATAACGCAGCGCCACGTAGCGCAGCGCATAGGCAGCCGAATAATCGGCAAGCATTTGCTCCGCGATGAGCTTCGTGCGTCCATAAGGATTGATCGGGCGCTGGCTCTCGCCTTCGCGAATCGGCAAGCGATCCGGAATGCCGTAGGTGGCGCAGCTTGACGAGAAGATGATATTGCGCGTTCCGCTTCTCTGGCAGGCGTCCAGCAGCGATTGGGTCCCGTTGACGTTGTTCTGATAATATTTTGCCGGTTTCTCTACGGATTCGCCGACATAGGCCGATGCAGCAAAATGGATCACCCCGATAGGGCGATACTCATCCATGACGTGGGTCAACCGCTCCGAATCAAGGATGTTGCCTTCAACGAAGGCGCCCCATCGGACGGCTGACCGGTGACCCGTGGATAGATTGTCGTAGACAATCGGATCATAACTCTGCCTGGCCAAAAGCTTGGCTGTATGGCTGCCGATAAAGCCGGCCCCACCAACGACAAGTACGTTCTTGCCGGACATCAGGCGGCCTCCGCCAGCTTTCCGGAGGGCTTCCTCAACTGCCGTTCGAAATAAGCGATCGTTGACTTCAGCCCATCGGCCAACGCCACGGTCGGCTCCCATCCAAGTTCTCTCCGGGCCACTGTGATGTCGGGCCGACGCTGGCGCGGATCGTCCACGGGCAACGGGTGATAGACGACTTTGGAGCTCGAGCCGGTCATTCCCACGATCTGCTCGGCCAACTCACCGACTGTAAATTCGCCGGGATTGCCGATGTTGACAGGCGTATGGATCGCCTGAGGGCTGTACATGAGCCGGTAGAAGCCTTCGATCAGATCGTCCACGTAACAGAAGGAACGGGTCTGCGACCCGTCGCCGTAAACGGTGATGTCTTCGCCCTTGAGCGCCTGCACGATGAAGTTGGAAACGACCCGGCCGTCATCCGGGCGCATGCGCGGACCATAGGTGTTGAAGATGCGCACGATACGGATGTCGACGCCGTATTGCTGATGAAAATCGTAGAACAGAGTCTCGGCAGAGCGCTTTCCTTCGTCATAACAAGAGCGCGGACCGAAGGAATTGACATTGCCCCAATAGCTTTCGGGCTGCGGATGCACATGGGGATCGCCGTAGACTTCCGAGGTGGAAGCCTGGAAAATCCGCGCCTGGTAATGTGCTGCCAGTTCCAGAAGATTGAGCGACCCGATCACGTTCGTCTTCAACGTATGGACCGGGTCGGCCTGATAGTGCGGCGGTGAAGCCGGGCAGGCGAGATTGTAGATCTCGTTGACCGGCAGATCGAGCCGTTCCACGATATCGTGGCGCACAAAGCTGAACGTGTCGTAGTTCAGGAGGTGGCGCAAATTCTCGAGCCGCCCCGTGGAAAAATTGTCTACGCAGATAACAGAATGGCCGTCTTGCAAAAGACGTTCGCACAGATGTGATCCGAGAAAGCCGGCCCCGCCCGCGACAAGTACCCTCCGTTGCGATGAAAGAGCAGAGTTCAAATTTGTAGGATGAAATGCTATACTCACTGGAACACCTCATTCGTTAACCATCAGCGCTAGAATGAAGACATGTAGGTGTCTAGAATGCACTGAGACTTCAGGTTTTCTTTCTCGAGTGAATTTGATGATGTCCAATACCTCCCCGGTTCGTACGTTGCGATATCAGGGAATCCGGAAACTTTTCACATCGTCCATTTTTGCAGCTGACCGCCGCAGACATTTGTTTTTTGAGGGAGACGGTGGGCTTCAGGCGATTCTATTGCCTGTGCCGAGATCGGTGCTGCCAAAGGCCTTTATCTCGAAGCGAGCCAAGAAACCCATTCATGGTCGGTTCAGGATCGATCCGCTAACGGCTAAGCTTTGTTGACTTGGTGCGCGATATAATTAACTACTTTACAACCAGGGATCCTTAAATATAGCCAATGATTTTGTTTCTTATAAACGATACACTTCGAAGATGACGACGCATGTCGTTCTTCCATACAAGTTGGCAGGGTCGGAATGTTGTCTATGCGGTCGGTCAGTTCCTCCCCATGGCGATGACGTGGCATATCTCCTGAAGCAGCGCGACGTCGCGGACTTCCGGGTCGTGGCTGGAGGCAATGATGTCGGATAAGACGGTCCCACCTAACGACAGGGAGCCGACATCTGTCGAACGTCGCCGCTGGCCGCGCATGTCGCAGGATCCACTCGGTGAGGATGAGGTGGAGAAGGCCGTCCTGACGTCGTTACGCTTTGAGACGGAAATCCTTCCACCAGTCCAGCAGTTTGCTGCCTGGCGGGAGCATATGGCGATATTGATGGATTCGCGTCTGCCGAACAATGTGAATCCCGAGGATGGATTTGTCGTCCAGCAGGCGGTGTGGAATCTGGGCGGCATGCTTTTGTTGCAACAAACGGTTCCGGCCTTCAGTTACGAACGCTCGCCAGACGCGGTGCGGTTCAGTCCAATTGACCATTGGCAGATCACCGTTCTCCGCGCCGGTCGCACCTGGACCGGAGTTGACGGACGTGTCGCGCAAAATGAACCGGGCATGATTGAAATCCGGTCGCTCGGGCATCCGTTTAGCGGGCGGGCGCTGGCAACGGAGTCGATCAGCCTGATCGTTCCCGTCGATCTGTTTGCCGATGGAGGTAGCTTGCCGGCGGCGAGCAACAACGTCGTTTTGGGTGGACACCGGGCCAAACTGCTGATCGATCTTGTGTCAAGCGTTGAAGCCAATCTCGATCGCTTCACGCAAGACGACCTTCCTAGAATCAAGGACCGTTTGCGGAAAATGGTATTCGACGCGGTTACACCTTTGGTGGATCGTGATGACGGCAACGATCAGATCTCACAAATCGGATTGATGACGCGGGCGAGACGCTTCATTTCGAGCAATCTTGCCTCGCCCGACCTGACACCGGATGCTCTCGCCCGGGAACTGGCGACCTCGAGGACACGGCTCTATGAGCTTTTCGAAACGTCCGGCGGCGTTGCGAATTACATTCGTCGACGACGTCTGTCCGCAGCTCATGCAATGTTAGCGGATCCTTCCGACACCCGAAAGGTCGCCGAAGTTGGTCTAGCAGTCGGCTTTGATTCAGCGGCGAATTTCAGTCGAGCTTTCACGCAGCAGTTCGGGTATAGCCCGAGCAACATACGCAAGCAGTCGTCCGACGACTACATGTACACGGATAGGCAAACAGGTAAGAAACCAAAGGTCACATTCGAAAGCCTGCTGCAAACGCTCGGCCTCTTTTGAGGATGGCGAGGAGCATATATTAGTTCATTGGCCAAACGATCATGAGCATCGGCACGGCAACAATGACGACGAGGAACGATAGCGGCAGTCCCAGGCGCGGATAGTCGCTGAAACGGTAGCCGCCCGGCCCCATGACGAGCGTGTTGCACTGGTGGCCGATCGGGGTGAGAAAATCGCAGCCGGCGCCAATGGCGACTGCCATCAGAAATGCTTCCGGCCTGTAGCCGAGATCGCCGGCAAACGCGGCGGCGATCGGCGCCATGACCAGAACGGTGGCGGCATTGTTGAGGAATGGCGTAACGGCCATCGCGGCGACAAGGATGAGCATCAATGCGCCGGGCGCCGGAAGAATGGTCCCCAGTTTGGCAAGCTCGCCGGCAATGACGCCGGTCGCCCCTGTACTGCGTAGCGAATCGCTCACCGGAATGAGAACGGCGAGCATGACGAGGATTGGCCCATCCAGCGATTGGTAGACGTCTCGGACCGGGATGACCTTGAAAAGCACCATCCCGACCGCGGCCGCAAAGAAAGCGACGGAGACCGGGAGCAGCCCGAACGCAGTCGCCATCATGGCGAGAGCAAGGATGGTTACCGGCACAACACCTTTGCGGACGCTGCCAAGCAGGATAGCCCTTTCTGCCAGCGGCAGGCAGCCGAGTTCACGCAGTATCTCGGGTATCGTCGCGGCATTGCCCTGCAGCACGATGACGTCGCCCAGCCTTAGCTGGATTTCGGCCAGCCTGCGGTCGGGGCGCTCGCCGTGACGGCTGACAGCCAGGAGGTTGACATTGAAGCGGTGATAGAGGGCAAGGCGCTGGGCTGTCCAGCCGATCAACGGGGAGTTTTCACCGATGACGGCTTCGATAGCGACCAGCTCGCCGGTCGTGTCATCCCCGCTGGCCCGGCTGCCCGTAACGCTGAGTTTGCCCTGCGAGACAAGGCGATCCAGCGCCCCTGGGTCGCCCTCGAGCAGCAGAATGTCGTTCATCTTGAGGACAACGTCGGGCAGTGGCGTCATCCGCATGGTCCGGTTGCGCAGGATCGATGTCACGATAGCATCGCCGCCGGAAAGCTTCATGAGGTCTGCGACGGTTTTGCCGAGCACAGTGGAATCGCGGACAATCCGGGCCTCTGTCAGGTAATTCTTGATATCGATGGCTTCATTCACCGACCCGCCCAGCTTTTCGCGCACCGGCAGCAGCCAATAGAAAAACACCAGAAAGATCGTTCCGGCGGCGGCCAGGGCAGCTCCAACAGGTGTAAAATCGAACATTGTGAAGGCGGTGCCGGTCAGTTCCTCCCGCACCCGCGACACAACGACGTTGGGAGATGTCCCCACCTGCGTCATGAGTCCGCCGAGCAGCGACCCGAACGCCATAGGCATCAGGAATATCGACGGTGAAACGCTCGACCGGCGCGCGAACTGGAAGGCTATCGGGATCATGATCGCGAGCGCACCGATGTTCTTTACGAAGGCAGACAGGATCGTGACCACGATGACCAGCAGCGCCAGTTGCGAGCGAACGCCCGACAGGTTCGGAGCGAACCGCCTGATGGCGACTTCCATGATGCCCGAGCGTGCGATGCCTGCGCTCACCAGCAGGGCACTGCCGACAATGATCACGATATCGTCGCTGAACCCGCTGAAGGCCTCGTCAAAAGGCACGATGCCAACCGCGAGTGCGGACAACAGTGCCGCGGCTGCAACCAGATCATATCGATACCGACCCCATACGAGCGCCGCCATCATTATGAAGATAACGGCGAACGACAGGATTTGCGGCGTAGTCATGTCTTCGGATACCCCGCCGCTTGTGCGGCTGATCAGAACGGCCAAACCGCCCTTTTGTTGCTTTCGCTGGTCACGGTTTTGCTACCACGGTTCCGTGCCTGCCAATAAGCCCGTGTCGAGCAATGTTCCTGACTTTCGCAGCCATGGTCCTGGGGCGGCGCCTTTCAACCTGGCCGGCGCGCGGCCGTTCCGACTTCAGCCCTTCCATGAGGCTCGCAGAAAAGCCTTCGACGGCCTAAAGCTGGTCGCATTGACGGCCGTGCAAGGGAGAGAACACAGATGACCGCGCCCGCCATAAGCCGCTTCCCGGTTCCCGAGATCGCCGGCCTTCCCGACGACATCCGCGAACGGATACTCGCCGTGCAGGAGAAGTCGGGCTTCGTGCCCAACGTCTTCCTCGTGCTTGCGCATCGGCCGGACGAGTTCCGCGCCTTCTTCGCCTATCACGACGCGCTGATGGACAAACCCGGCCCGATCACCAAGGCCGAGCGGGAGATGATCGTCGTGGCCACGAGCAATGCCAATCAGTGCCAGTACTGCGTGGTCGCCCATGGTGCGATCCTGCGCATTCGCGCAAAGAACCCGCTGATCGCCGATCAGGTGGCCACCAACTACCGCAAGGCCGACATCACCCCGCGCCAGATGGCGATGCTCGATTTCGCCATGAAGGTTTCCGCGCGCGCCTACGAGGTCGGCGACGCGGACATCGCGGACCTCAAGATGCATGGCTTCACCGACGAGGACGCCTGGGACATCGCGGCCATCGCCGCCTTCTTCGCCATGTCAAACCGGCTGGCCAACGTCACCAGCATGCGGCCGAACGACGAGTTCTACGCGATGGGGCGCTGACCATGCCGAAGGGATACAAGGACCTGCTGGCCGACGCCGATGCGGTCGTCCGCTCGGTCGAGGCAGCGGACATGGCGACCATTCCCGACGGCGTTGTCATGGTCGACATCCGGGATCCGCGGGAACTGGAGCGCGAGGGCATGATCGCCGGCGCGTTCCATGCGCCGCGCGGCATGCTCGAATTCTGGGATCGACCCGGAAAGCCCCTACCACAAGCCGATATTCGCCGAGCCCAGGACCTTTGTGTTTTACTGCGCGTCCGGCTGGCGCTCGCTGCTCGCCGCCAAGGTCGCGCAGGAGATGGGACTTGACGCGCGCAGCCTGCGCGGCGGCTTCTCGGAGTGGAAGAAGCGCGGCAATATCGTCGCCGAGAAACCGAGGAAGGACAGCTAGGCTCGACGACCGGCACCGTCGCTTGCCACTGGGAATGCGGGCGATCAAGGCGCGCGATCGGTCAGCGCGCTTGCACCTTCCTCCGCGGCGCAATGTGCGCAGCAGTAGATGATGTCATCTTGTTCGACACCATGTCCGATGATCCGGCACCCGCAATGCGGGCAGAGCGGCGCAAGTTTCTGGATCGCGCATTCGAAGCTGTCGAACGTATAGCTTTCCTCAGCCAGCGTCACTTCGAAAGCCTTGTCATAGTCATTTCCGCATTGATCGCATCTGGCCATGGTTCTTTTCCTTCTTCTTCATTGGTTCAAACTCGACCAACCCGCCGCATGGCGATAGGTTCCCGGCAGGATCGTAGAGTCCTGCCAAGCAGGAGACGAGCCCGAGCAGCCTCACGCGCGCCGTTCGATCAAGCGGATCACCTCCTCGATATCGCGCGGCGCGATGTCGAGTTCCTTCAGGCCCGGCGCGCCGATTGCGGCCACATTGTCGTGCCGCATAAGATCGACCTGGTTGTGCGTAATCGGCGCTCCCGGAAGGAGCTCCGCGACGCCGGCCAAGGCGTCCCACGCCGCAAACGGCACCGGCATCAGCCTGATGTGGGTATCGAGCTGTCGGGCGATCTCCCGCAGCAGTTCCTTATAGGTGTAGATGCGCGGGCCGCCGAATTCGAATATCGATGAGCCCTTGTGGTTTCGCCCGCCGATCAGCCGGCTGACTGCGTCTGCGACGTCTTCCACATAGACCGGCTGAAGCCGTGTGCCACCATCGCCGAACAGCGGATAAACCGGCAGGAGACGTATCAGCCTGACAATCGTCGTGAGGAAAACGTCGTCAGGTCCCGTCATGACGGCGGGACGCACAATGATGGCGCCGGGAAATGCGCCCGCCACCGCCTCTTCTCCGCGCCCACGTGCCCTGATGTAGTTCGAATCCGATTGAGGATCGGAGCCGATCCCCGAAATCTGGACGAACCGGTCGACCTCGCCAGCGCGCGACGCGGCGGCAAGTTCAGCTGCGGCTTCCACATGCACGCGCTCAAACGTCTGGGCGCCCTGCTCGACGTAGAGACTGACGGCGTTCACGATCGCTTGTGATCCGTCAATGGCCGTCCCGATCGAGGACGCATCCAATATGTCCGCCTCGACGGCTTCGGGCGGCCTTGCCGTCGAGGAAAAAACCTGGCCCACACGAGCCGGGTGGCGGGATGCGGCGCGGACCGTGAAACCCCTTTCCAGGAGCCGCTTCACGATCCGGCGCCCGAGAAAACCTGTCCCGCCGAACACAGTGACGATCCGTTCTGTATTGAGATCGTCAGGATCCATTTGCCTCGCCATCCCTTGGCTTTGCGTGCCCGCCGAGCGCCTGCCGCAAGGATCGCCTCTGGCCGGCGTATAACCCAGCCCCTTCGAACATCGGGACGGTTGGAGAACAACGCAGGAACGTTTTTTGTTCCAGTCGGCGCCAGGTTCGATCGAGAGACGGCCGATGTTGCTGTGGACGGCGAGTGTTCGACGCCGGGTTGCCATGCTGTCCGTTTTATCCCCAGCCTCCATGCGCTGGTGATAAAATCGGACAACTCACGTGCTACCTAATCCGGACAACTCATCTGCTTACGACACTGTCGTTCGGCCCCACTTGCCTCGCTTTGGCTGCTCCTGTATGAAAACCGCCATGACCAACCGCGCCACCTCCGTCGCTTCCCGTCAGACCGGCTTTGCTGGCGAGACCGTGCGCGCGCTTGCTTCCGCTCTGCTGCTGCTCGGCCTTATCGGCGATCGCCGGGTTCGCTGAAGGAGCGCCCGGCGGTCGAACCGCCGCTCACGCGCATGCTCCTTGGCCAGTCTCAAAATTGGCAAGTCACATCTAGCGAATGAACATCTGGTAAAGGCGCCGCTCGGCACCAAATCCGCCTGAAGGCGGATCCCGCGAGCCGCCGGGAGAGACGACAATGAACGCACGAGAAGAGATCCGCTCAGACAGCGGGGAGATGGGCCAGGATGCCCGGGCCATGCCGGGGGCAGCCCGGGGCATGCCGGAGGCAGCCCGGGGCATGCCGGAGGCAGCCCGCAAATACCAACCCTACCCGACCGTCGGTCTCACCGACCGCGTGTGGCCTTCGAAAGTCATCGACAAGGCCCCGATCTGGTGCTCGGTCGACCTGCGCGACGGCAACCAGGCGCTGATCGATCCGATGGGCCACGAGCGCAAGGCGCGCATGTTCGCCCTGCTCCTCGACATGGGCTTCAAGGAGATCGAGATCGGTTTCCCGTCGGCCTCGCAGACCGACTTCGATTTCGCCCGCTGGTGCATCGAAGAGGGCAATGTATCAGACGATGTCTCGCTGCAGGTGCTGGTGCAGTGCCGGCCGGAACTGATCACCCGCACTTTCGAGGCGCTGCAGGGCGCCACCAACCCGATCGTGCATTTCTACAATTCGACCAGCGAACTGCAGCGCCGCGTCGTCTTCGAGAAGGACGTCGCCGGCATCAGGCGGATCGCCACCGATGCGGCCAAGATGATCACCGACATGGCAGCGAAGGCCGGCGGCTTCTATCGTTTCGAATATTCGCCGGAGAGCTTTACCGGCACCGAGCTCGAAGTGGCGCTGGAAATCTGCAACGCCGTCACCGAAATCATGAAGCCGACGCCGGAAAACAAGCTGATCATCAACCTGCCGTCCACGGTCGAGATGTCGACACCCAACATCTATGCCGATCGCATCGAATGGATGTGCCGCAATCTCGACAACCGCGAGAACCTGCTCATTTCGCTGCATCCGCACAATGACCGCGGCACCGGGATCGCCACCACCGAACTCGGCCTGATGGCGGGCGCGGACCGCGTCGAAGGCACGCTGTTCGGCAATGGCGAGCGCACCGGCAATGTCGACATCGTCACGCTGGCGCTCAACATGTACACGCAAGGCGTCGATCCCGAGCTCGACTGCTCCGACATCAACCGGATGAAGGACGTCTACGAATATTCGAACCAGTTGAAGATCCCCGAGCGCCATCCCTATGTCGGCGAGCTCGTCTACACCGCCTTTTCCGGCTCGCATCAGGATGCCATCAACAAGGGCATGAAGGCGTTGCGCAAGGCCAACACGCCGTACTGGGAAGTGCCCTATCTGCCGATCGACCCGGCCGATGTCGGGCGCAACTACGAGGCGATCATCCGCATCAACTCGCAGTCCGGCAAGGGCGGCATCGCCTATGTGCTGCAGGCGGACTACGGCCTCAATCTGCCGCGCAACCTGCAGATCGAGTTCAGTCAAGCGATCCAGGCGATCACCGACGCCGAAGGCAAGGAGGTGCCGGCCAAGCGCATCTACGAGCGCTTTCTCGAAACCTACGTCGATCAGCCCGACGCGCGGCTGAAATTCCTCGACCACCACACTTATCCCGACATCGAGATCAAGGGGCGGCGAGCGGTGGAGGCGATCATCCTCGACAGCGGCAAGGAGGTGACGATATCAGGCTCCGGAACCGGTCCGATCGACGGCTTTGTCGACGCGCTGTCGCGCCATGTCGGCGTGCCGATGTCGGTGCTCGACTATTCGGAGCACTCCATGCAGCGCGGCTCGAATGCCTCGGCCATCTCCTATGTCGAGATGGAGCATCCCGGCGGCAAGCTGTTCGGCGCCGGCATCAACACCAATATCGTGGCCGCTTCGCTGGAAGCCGTGGTTTCCGCCGCCAATCGCATCGTCGGCGGAAAGGCCGACTAGAGGAGCTGAGCTGGAGCAAGATGACCCCGGATGGTATCATCCTGCTCCAGTCTTTCGCGCCATTAACCACCGGAATATTATCCGGTGGGGTACGCGATCGCATAATGGATGCATGCTTGTATGGCAGTGCAGGCGCTATATGATTGCGTCTTAACCTGTGCCGACTTCGAGAGGATCGACACTTGCAGCATGCCACGCCTGCCGCCCCCGCAGTGCGCGAGACGCTGGAGCGATTGCTAGCCAGCGAAACGTTCGGGAGATCCGAACGAGCGCGTAAGCTGCTTCGCTATCTGGTCGAGCGCGAGCAGGCAGGCGAAGCCGACAAGCTCAAGGGCTTTTCCATCGCGATGGATGTTTTCGGCAAGGACGGCGATTTCGATCCGTCGACCGACGCCGTGGTGCGGGTGCAGGCGGGCAGGCTGCGCGAGCTTCTGCAGCATTACTTTGCCAATGAGGGTGTTGCCGAGCCGATCCGCATTGCCATTCCGCGTGGCGGCTATGTTCCATCCTATGAACTCAACGCGATCCGCCTGCCGGTCGAGCCGGCGTCGGCGGAACACGTCGAAGCGGCGGCCACCTTGCCGGAATCGCCCGAAGAACCCGTCATGGCCGCACCTGCCGCATCGTCCCCCGTCGTTCGCCAGCCGGCACCCTCGGTGCTGCGTCATCTCCAGTTCTTCTGGCTGGCGATCGCTCTGGTCATCGCCATGCTGGGGGTGCTGATCCTTCGTCAGGGGGGCAGCGCATTGCTGGCCGGAAGCGATGCCGCGCCGACGATTGAAAATGCGGTGGCAACCGGCAGCATTGCGCCATGGGCTCCGGTTGAAAGCCTTCCGCTCGTCTACATTGCGGTGAAAACCAACAGTGCCGAGGCTGCCCGAGTCGCCGCATCGCTGCGCGCCGGCCTCAGCCGCTTCGACACGGTCACCTTCATCGGTCGCGATGCTGACGGCCCGCCCGATCCGGTCGCCGATGCGATCAGCTTCGTGTTCGATGTCTTGCCGGGGCCAACGGCAGGCGATGTCACGCTGGAGCTTCAAAGCGTGGCGACCGGGCGGGTCCTGCTGTCACGCAACTTGACTGCCGCCGACAGCACACCCTCCACCGTCGAGGACAGTGTCGCCGGCATTTTGAGTTCGGCCGTTCCCGCCTCGGGCGCGATCTACAACTATATCGAACAGAGCGGCCTTCAGACCGGCCTGACGGAATGTCTGCTGCTCAACGACAAATACTATCTCGACCAGGGCGCCAAAACCCATGAGGCTGCCTATCGCTGCCTCGAAATCCTGGTCGATCGGGATGCGAAATCGTCGCTCGTCTTTTCGGAGCTGGCGACCCTGCATCTCGAGGCGGGCACAGATCACTACGCCTATCCAGCCGGCGCAACGATCGAACAGGCGATGTCGCTGGCGCGTCGCGCCGTGCAGATGGGGCCGACCAGCCCCTATGCCCACCGTGCCTATGGCTATCTCAATTCCCGCCTCGGCAATTCGGAGGAATCGATCCGCTGGATGCGCAAGGCCTACGAACTCAACCCTTACGACCTCAGCATGGCGGCAGCTTATGCCTACGGGCTGATTTTCGCCGGCAGGTACGGGGAGGGAACACCGATCCTTGCTCACGCCGCCGAAACCTCCAGCGCCCATCCGACCTGGTGGGATTACGGGCTTTTCGTCGGCCAGTTCATGGCTGGCGATATGAACAAGGCCGCACTTGCTAGCGATGCGTTGCAAGCGACGCCGACGAAATCGCACTATCTGGCTGCGCGGCTGATCACTGCCAAGGTCGCCGGCCGCGATCAACTGGCGCACGAACTTCTGGACGAGTTGACTGTCAAGTTCCCGAAATTCGCCGCCGATCCGCGCGCGACTTTTGTCGAGCGGAGATACCCCGCAGATCTGACCGAGCGGCTGGTCGAGGCTTTGCGTGCGGCCGGGCTCGGCAATGCCAGCTAGTCCTTGCGACCAGAACGGCCGATCGCGAAAACTTACTGGCCATCGAACCTGGTAAAAGACGCAATCCCGCAACATCCGAATTCGCGTAAAACCATAGAATTTCATGATTTCATCGCTTTACGCTACCGAACGGGGCGCCGGCCCGAAGACGGTTGTATTTCTGCATGGCTTCGGCGGTTGCCACGGCGACTGGCACGAGGTGATTTCGACACTGGCACCTGGTTCACGGACACTGGCCTATGATCTTCCGGGCCATGGGCTGTCCCTCGATTTCCCGGGTGGCGGCCCGGCCAGGACAGCCGCCCAGGCTGTTCTGGCAGACCTCGCCGCACGCAGAATCAGGAGGGTGCATCTCGTCGGCCATTCGATGGGCGGGGCGGCGGCTGTGCTGATGGCACTGGCCGAACCCGCAAGAATAGCCTCGCTGACGCTTCTGGCGCCGGGCGGGTTTGGCACTGAGATCAATGGCCCGCTGTTGCGCCGTTACGCAGCGGCAGCCGGCAAAAGTGAAATTCGCGCCTGCCTCGCCGCCATGTCCGGACCGCAAAGCCCGCCCTCGGAGCGCATCGTGGATGTGCTTGGCGCAATGCGCGCGCGTCCCGGCCAGTTGCACAAACTTGTCGAGATCGCAGCCGCCATGACCAGGGACGATCGGCAGGGCGTCATCCCGCACGAACGGCTCGAAACACTGGATATGCCGGTGATTGTGGTCTGGGGGACCGATGACGCGGTGCTGCCCTTCAGCCAGGCCGATGGTCTGCCGGCGCATTTCCACCTGCACCACGTGTCGAAGGCCGGCCATATGCTGGTCGAGGAAGCGCCCGTCCTGATCGCCGAGATCGTCCGCCACAACATGAAACGCCGCAGCAGGCCGCTTCGTCCAAACTCCGCTCCCGCAGCGGGCTGATCCCTGTCAAAGCGCGGCTTCGGGCCGGATTTTGCAAGCCGCCTATCGATCTCGCAAGCGCATTTTGCTGCATTTTGCCAACGACTATGTTAATTCGGTGTTAACCAAACGCGAGGCAACGCCGATGAAGGATGCAGCCGAGACCATAAGCCAGGCCGATGAGTCGCGAAAATTGTCGGACGCCATCCGCGACGTGAAAAACGCTTTCGCCGACCGCGACGACGTCGTGGTCGACATGCGCGAAGCGCATCGCATGCGGCTCGAATTGCTTGCCGCCGAACTCGCGCCGGTCTTCGCCGACGTGCCCGCCGACATGGACAATTTCGACTTCGCCGTCTCGTCCGGGCTGCAGCCGCGCCTCTGGATCGACGCCGTCAGCCATGTCGCCATGGGGCGCGACCGCCGCACCTATCGCTTCCTCAAGGACACGCGCATCGGCCGCGTGGTGCTCGCCGAATCGACCGAGATGAAACCGGTTGCCGATCAGGTGACGCGCTACGTCGCGGAGCGCGTCATCGAACGCCAGAGAATGCTGGAAGGCGGGGTCGAGCAGGCTGCCGGCCTGAAACGTGCCTTGGTCCCGGAAGCCGAGCCGCCGCTGCGATCCGTCAAGCGCCGCAAGCGTTGGTCAGCCTTTCTCTCCGGTCTCGGCCTGATCGCTGCCGGCGCCCTGGTCGGGCTGGCGGTATCGATCGTGTTGTTCTGGGACCGCCTCGTTGCGATGGGACTGAGTTTCACGCCATAGCGTCCGCGCCAAGCTCCACAACCTCCAGATCGGCAGGCGGGATGGCCGGCCCGGTCAGGCCACGTCGCGTCAGCCTGAGCCGCCAGTTGCCTATTTCACCATCGATCTCCAGCAGATTATATTGCGCCGCTGGACGCCTGCCGCCTGGCGCCTGCCCTGCGGCAGCGACGCCGACCACTGGAATTTTGGCGCCGCGCCCATTGATCGAGAACAGCGTCGGCTCGTGCGAATGGCCGTGCAGCACAAGCTCGGCCCCGTGCCGCTGAACGACCTTTTGGAAGCGGGCAATGCCGAACAGCCGCTTGGGCTGCGAAACGGCGCCGCGCACCGGCGGATGGTGGATCATGATCACCCGGAACAGCCCGCGTTTGGCCGTGGCATCGAGCACGTCCCGCAGCCTTTCCGCCTGGTCTTCCAGAAAAAAGCCGTTGGCCATGAACGGAGCCGTCGCCCGCGCCGTCGTGACACCGATCAGCGCGACGTTGCCACGCACGCGCAGATAGGGAAAGGCTTCGCGGTCGACCGGCGTATTGACGCCGTCGCCGGTCATCCACGCCGTCCACGACCGGCAGGACTTGTCGAAAGCACCGGGCACATAGGCGTCGTGGTTTCCCGGAACGACCGACACATCGTCGGGGGAGCCCAGCGTCTCCAGCCAGTGCTTGCCCATCTCGATCTCGCCATCGAGCGCCAGATTGACCAGATCGCCGGTGACGGCAAGGTGATCGGGTGCGCTCGCCTTGATATCGGCGACGATGGTGTCGATGACGGCGTCGCGCATGTGGCGGCGGCGATTGCGCTGCCAGTTGACGTAACCGACCACCCGCTTGGAGGCGAGATCGCGATAGGTTACACCGGGAAGCGGTCCCAAGTGGATATCGGAAATATGCGCGAGCCTGAACATCCCTCCTTCATAAGCGACGCACGCGCTGCTTTCCACCCACGGTTTCGTGGGTGATGATGCGGCCCGATCCGGAGCAAGCTTTCCGCCAGACCGGCTGGCCGGGTCTCAGGGCAAGGCTGTTTCATCTGTACTTCGTGCTGCGGCGGCCGATGACGCTTGGGGTGCGTGGCTTGATCCACGATCGCACGTCCAGTTCCGTCTTCCTCATTCGCCATACCTATGTACCGGGCTGGCAGCTTCCCGGCGGGGGCGTCGAGCTGGGCGAGACGATGATCGAGGCGTTGGCGCGCGAGCTCTCCGAGGAGGGCAATATTGCATTGACCGCGCCGCCGGTGCTGAAATCGATGCATTTCAACCGTCGGGCCAGCCGCCGCGACCATGTCGGCCTCTATTTGGTCGAGCAGTTCAATCAGACGGCGCCGAAGCTGCCGGACCGCGAGATCGCCGCAGCCGGCTTCTTTCCGCTCGACCGCCTGCCGGAAGCAACGACGCCGGCCACGTTGCGGCGGATTGCCGAGATTTTCAGCGGCGCGGCGGCATCGCCCTTCTGGTAGATCACGCTGCCTTCCTGAACCGCGCCCGATCATGCGGCGCCGCGTAGTCCAGTTCCGGCCCGACCGGCACGATGTGCGTCGGGTTGATCGTTGCGTGGCTGCCGTAATAGTGCGCCTTGATGTGGTGCAGGCTCACCGTGCCGGCGACGCCCGGGACCTGGTAGAGGTCGCGCAGATAGTTCGACAGGTTCGGATAGTCGGCGATGCGGCGCAGGTTGCACTTGAAATGGCCGACATAGACCGGGTCGAAGCGGACCAGCGTGGTGAACAGCCGCCAATCGGCCTCGGTGATGCGGTCACCGACGAGATAACGCTGGCGAGATAGGCGATCCTCGAGCTGGTCGAGCGCCGCGAACAGTTCACCAAACGCTTTCTCATAGGCCGCTTGCGTGGTGGCGAAGCCGGCGCGATAGATACCGTTGTTGACTGATGGATAGACCAGAGCGTTGACCGCGTCGATTTCGCCGCGCAGTGCTTTCGGATAAAAATCGAGGCTGGCATCGCCCCATTTGTCGAAGGCTGAATTGAGCATCCGAATGATCTCGGAGGACTCGTTGCAGACGATTGTCTGTTCTCGCCTGTCCCACAGAACCGGCACCGTCACGCGGCCGGAATAGGCGGGATCGGCCTTGGTGTAGATTTGATGCAGGAAGTCGAGGCCGCAGAGCGTATCGCCGGTGGCGCCGTCCTCGGCCAGGAAGGTCCAGCCGTTGGCGCCCATGAAATGATGGACGATCGAGACGGAAATCACGTCCTCGAGTTTTTTCAGTGCCCGAAAGATCAGCGTCCGGTGCGCCCAGGGACAGGCAAGCGAGACATAGAGATGATAGCGGCCCGGCTCGGCCTTGAAGCCGCGCGTGCGGCCTTCGGCCGGCCTGCCGTCAACCGTGACCCAGTCGCGCCATTGCGACTGCGCCCGCACGAATTCGCCGTCGCTCGCCTTGGTGTCGTACCCGCTGTCCTGCCATTTCCCGTCGACCAGCAATCCCATGTGATGTCCTTTCCTCTTCGTAGGGATTTAGGCACAAACCGACGATGCGGAAATCGCCAGGCGTTGAACAGTTCGTCAATCGCCCGGTGCGGCAGACGAATGACGGCAAACGAAGGCGGCAAACGAATGGCGGCAGCAAACGGCCGATTGCAGTGGCTGAAGATTGGTGCTAGCGGAAAATCCGCATGCTTGACTTTGCCTTGATCCGGTTCGACCGACGACGAAAGGGCGCCCGCGCTTGATGAAGCGCTGACCGGCGAACGCTGCCGTTTGCAGCAAACCTTTCCCCGTCTACCGGAACGCAAAGACCATGAGCCTTGCCGACGTGAAATACCTGCCGGAAACTCCGGCGCATGACCCCGAAATCGAAACCATCAACGACGAAGCCTTCGGGCCGGGCCGTTTCGTGCTGGGCGCCTACAAGATCCGTGAGGGCGGCCCGCATGAACGCGCTCTGTCCTTCGTGGCCGTCGATGGCGATATCGTCGTCGCCTCTGTGCGCATGACGCGCATCGCGGCCGGCGCCGGCCGCGCGCTGATGCTCGGACCGCTTGCCGTGCGGCCGGCCTACAAGAATCTCGGCATTGGCCGCCGGCTGGTGGCGATCGCGCTAGAGGCCGCCGCCAAGGCCGGCATGCCGGCGGTGATGCTTGTCGGCGACGAGCCCTATTACGGCCCGCTCGGCTTCAAGAGAATCCCGCGTGGGCAAATCTCCATGCCGCGCCCGGTCGATCCTGACCGGCTGTTGTCGCATGAGATCGTGCCGGGCGCGATGGCACGGCTGGTGGGGGAGGTTTGCCACGCCGATCAGGCAAGGATTGCCGCGCAAATCGCCGCGATGGCGTGACCATCCGGATGCTGTTGCGCCATACTGTCAGGCTTCGTAGCATGTTGCCGATGGTGCATGTCGCCCAAAAGTGCGCAGCGGTTTTGGGTAACGAGATGCAATAAAAACAGAGATTTAAAGCGCTTCGATTGAGTCCGTTCAGTTCGACGCGCTTTAGATGGAGGACGCCGACATGAACCCGAACGGCCAGATTGCGATCGTCACCGGTGGCGGCTCCGGCCTCGGAGAAGCGACGGCACGTGAACTGGCCGCAAAGGGCGCCGGCGTTGCCATCCTCGACCTCGGCATCGAGCGTGCGGCGAAGATCGCGGCCGATATCGGCGGCATCGCCATCCAATGCGACGTAAGCAGCGCCGACGGCGGTGCTGCTTCAGTGGCAGAAGTGGTAAAAAAGTTCGGCGAACCCCGTATCCTGGTCAATTGCGCCGGCATCGCCATCGGCATGAAGACGATCGGCAAGGACGGTCCGCACCCGCTCGACCAATACCGCAAGGTGATCGAGGTCAATTTGATCGGCACCTTCAACATGATCCGCCTCGTCGCCGACCGGGCCGCGAAGCTTGAGCCGGTGGAGGGCGGCGAGCGCGGCGTCATCGTCAACACGGCATCGGTCGCCGCCTATGACGGTCAGATCGGCCAGGCGGCCTATTCAGCCTCCAAAGGCGGCGTCGTCGGCATGACGCTGCCGGTGGCGCGCGATCTTGCCCGGTCGGGCATTCGCGTCTGCACCATCGCGCCCGGCATCTTCAAGACGCCGATGATGGCCGGCATGCCGCAAGAGGTGCAGGATACGCTCGGCGCCGCGGTGCCCTTCCCGTCCCGTCTCGGCGAGCCTTCCGAATATGCAGCCCTTGTGCTGCATATCATCGAAAACCAGATGCTCAACGGCGAGACCATCCGCCTCGATGGCGCCATCCGCATGGCGCCGAAGTAGCCGACCATGAGTGCCGAAGTCGCCCTTCAGGCGAAGACTGGCCCGCTCGCCGGCCTGACGGTGATCGAGATGGCCGGGCTTGGACCGGTGCCGCTGGCCGGCCTGATGCTGTCGGAGATGGGCGCCGAGGTGCTGCGCATCGAGCGGGCTGGATCGAGCCAGCCGTTTCTGGCGCTACCGGACGAATACGACATCGACTGTCACGGCCGCTCCATCCTGCGGATTGACCTGAAGCGCTGGGAAGGCGCCGAACTGGTGCTGCGCCTTGCCGAAAAGGCCGACATGCTGGTCGAAGGGTTTCGTCCCGATGTCATGGAGCGGCTTGGTCTCGGGCCGGATGCGGTTCTGGCGCGCAATCCGGCCCTGATCTACGGCCGCGTGACGGGTTTCGGTCAGGACGGTCCGCTATCGGGACGTGCCGGCCACGACATCACCTACCTCGCCTATTCGGGTGTGCTGCATGCCATTGGCCAGCAAGGCGGCCGGCCGGTCCCACCGCTCAATCTTGTCGCCGACTACGGCGGCGGCGCCATGATGCTGGTCGCCGGCGCACTGGCCGCCCTGTTTGAGCGCTCGCGCTCCGGCAAGGGTCAGGTGATCGACGCCGCGATGACCGAGGGCGCTTCAATGCTGGCGACACCTGTGCACGCCCTGATGGCGGCGGGCCTGTGGAGTGACACGCGTGGCACGAACCTGCTCGATTCCGGCGCGCCCTTTTACGACACCTATGAGACCGCGGACGCACGGCACGTCGCCGTCGGCTGCCTTGAGCCCCGGTTCTTCGCCGAATTCGCAAGACTGCTGCCGCTCGACCAGATTTTTGTACGCGGCCAATACGACAGGTATTTGTGGCCGCAGATGCGGGCCGCCATTGTCGATCGGGTCGGGCAAAAGTCACGGGACGACTGGGACCGTCTCTTTGCTGCGACCGATGCTTGCGTCGCACCGGTCTTGTCGCTGCGGGAAGCCAGGGATCATCCGCACAATCGCGCTCGCAACGCCTTCTTGAAGTCGGGTGCGCTTGAGCGCCCCGCCCCAGCGCCGCGCTTTTCGCGCTCCCGGCCGACGCTTGCCGCCATGCCGGCCGATCACGATTGTCAGGCGGCGACGGTGCTGGCACGCTTCGGTCTTTCGGAAAGCGAGACTGAGGCCCTTTTCAAATCTGGGGCCCTTGTCAAATCCCGTGTGATAGGTTGATAACTGGAGAGCAAAGATCAGCTTAGGACGGTGTGGATTTGAACGATCGGAAGAAGGACGTGATCCGCGAGACCGACGCCGAAGCGATCAGGCTGGCGAAGACGCTGATCCGCAGTGCCCGTTTCGGCGCGCTGGCGGTGATCGAGCCCGGCACCGGTTCGCCGCTGGCCAGCAGGGTTGGTGTCGCCACCGATATCGACGGCACGCCGCTGATCCTTGTATCGATGTTGTCCGCCCATACCGGCGCGATCCTTGCCGACCCGCGCTGTTCGCTGCTTGTCGGCGAGCCCGGCAGGGGCGACCCGCTGGCGCACCCACGGTTGACGCTCGTCAGTCGGGCGGCACGGCTTGAGCGTGGATCCGACGAGCACGCCGGCGCCGAACGGCGCTATCTCAACCGCAACCCCAAGGCGAAGCTCTATGCCGGCCTTGGCGACTTCTCGATCTTCCGCCTAGAGCTGGAGCGCGCCAGTCTCAACGGCGGCTTTGGCAAGGCCTACCTGCTCGAACGCGCCGATCTGGTCACGACCGCGCCGATCGTCGAAGAGCTTGCCGCTGGCGAACAATCCGCCCTCGACCATATGAATGCCGACCATAGCGACGCAATTGCCGTCTACGCGCGCCACTTCGCCAAGGCGGCGGGCGACGGCTGGGTCGTCACCGGCTTTGACGCCGACGGCATGGACCTGGCATTGGGCGACGATATCTGCCGGGTGTTCTTTCCCGAGCCATTGAGGACGGCGCGCGAGCTCAGGCATGTTCTGGTCGACATGGCAAAAACCGGCCGAGTGGCGGATTAAACACAGTCCGACAGTTAATCGCGCCGGGTCGAAAGCAAGTCTTGAGGTTTGAGCTAGATGTTCTACGCTTTCCCGGTCGCGTTGAATCGCCAGCGCAAATTCGCAAGTGAGCCTATGGAATCAGACGCTATTGCCCCCATAGCGCCGGAGGAGCAGGAAGGTATGGGGGATCGATGGTCTCGAAAAAGCTAATCGCCAATGCCGAATCAGCGGCCTCGTTTCTGACGCTGATGGGCAACGAGAAACGACTGTTGATCATGATCCACCTGGCCGAAGGTGAAATGTCCGTCGGCGCTATCGCCGAAAAGGTTCTGCTCAGCCAATCCGCCCTGTCACAGCATCTGGCCAAACTGCGGGCGCTCGATCTCGTCGAGACCCGGCGCGACCGGCAGATGATCTACTATTCCTGCAAATCCGATGCCGTGCGCGAACTTCTCAACACGCTGGACGGGGTTTTCGGCGAGGGTGAGCTATCGCAGATGGCATACCGCTCGCGTCGCTCCGGGACTTGACCGGCCAATGCATGTCGCCCAAAGCCGGCACATGCATAAGATAAGAACTGGTCCGAGCGCCCCTTGCCTCGCTGACGACTCCTAATGCATGTCGCGCAAAAGCATGCCCGTGCAGCGGTTTTGCGATAGCGACATGCATAAAACAACAACCTAAAGCGCGTCGCGAGAGGTCGGTTGAGGTCGGTCGAACGCGACGCGCTTTTGAGCGACTTGCGTCCACTTGGACCCAGAAGGTACGCTCTGACACTTTGGATCCACGCGTCGTGCTGTCGCAAAACCCACCACGATCGGGCCGATGCGGGTCAGTTGAGGCAAGCATGCGCAGCATTCGTATCGACGACCCGCAAGACCCGCGCGTCGCCGCCTATCTCGACATTCGCGAGCGCGATCTTGCCGGCCGGCAGGGTCGTTTCGTTGCCGAAGGCAAGGTGGTGCTCGAAATGTTGCTCGCGGCCAAACGCTTTGCCGCCGAATCGGTGCTGGTGCTCGAAAACCGGCTGGCAGGCCTCGACGCAACCCTGCGCAAGGCGCCCGCGGACCTTCCGGTCTACGTGGCGGCCAGCGAGGTTATGGACAGGATTGCCGGCTTTCACATGCATCGCGGCATATTGGCGATCGGCCGCAAGGGCGAGGCGCAGCCTGCAGAGGCCTTGCTGGATGCCCTGCCCGCCCGCGCGTTGATCGTCGCGCTGGTCGGCATCGCCAACCATGACAATATGGGCTCGATCTTTCGCAACGCCGCCGCCTTCGGCGCCGATGCCGTGTTTCTGGACGCGACCTGCTGCGATCCCCTGTACCGCAAGGCGATCCGCGTTTCGGTCGGCGCCGCGCTGAAAGTTCCTTTTGCCTCCTTCGCTGAGACCGTCGGCTTTACCGCGGCGCTCGATCGGCTGGGCTTCGGCCAATTCGCATTGTCGCCGCGCGGACAAACCGACATCCGCGATGCGAAAAGGACCGA
Source organism: Mesorhizobium sp. WSM4810 (assembly GCF_055811235.1). Lineage (NCBI taxonomy): Bacteria > Pseudomonadati > Pseudomonadota > Alphaproteobacteria > Hyphomicrobiales > Phyllobacteriaceae > Mesorhizobium > Mesorhizobium sp. WSM4810. The sequence continues at coordinate 265,175 of NZ_JBVVQV010000007.1, forward strand.
ACGGCTGGCACTCTATCTCGGCACTGAAGGCGAAGGCCTGCCCGAGATGCTGCTCGCCCGCCTGCGGACGGTGCGGATCAATATGACAGAAGGCTTCGACAGCCTGAATGTCGCCGCCGCGTCAGCCATCGCCTTGCATCATTTCTCGGCAAGCAGGACCTGAGCCGCAGAAGTCAGCATCACTGCCTTGGCTCAATGCCCCGATTCGGCCTGCTGCAGCGCCCGCACGCGATCGGCAAGGCTGCGTTCACCGCTTCCTGGTGGGTTGGGTGCCGCAAGAACCTTTGCGATCGGCGATTCCGGCCCGTCGAGCTTCGCCGTCAGGGCTACGACCTGCGCCGCCAGGTCGCTCATCTGCTCGCGCAACGCAGCGCTGGCGCCTTCGGATCTGGATGCCGCGTCGGCGGCAAGATCCGTTTTCAGCCGCTTGTTCTCGCTGGCCAGTGCCGTCAATCTCGCCTCCAACTGCTCCCGGTCGCTGTCGAGCCTGGCGATAGCTTTTTCCATATCGCCCTTGACGGCCACATCGGCCTGACTGCCTTGCGCTCCGACGAGACGCACCGCCGCCGACGCATTTTCCACGCTTTCGCTTTTCAGCTTTTCGCGAAGCCGCGCGATTTCCTTTTCGCGGCGTTCAAGCTTGTCCTCGCGATCGGCAAGCGTGGCGAGCAGGCGCTCGATCTTCTTGTCCAGTTCGCCGGTCCTTTTCTTCTCGGCTTTCAACGCGTCTCGCGCGGCCTTGCTCTCGGCCGCGATCTCCTGTTGGCGCCTGTCCGCCTCCTTGCGCTGACCGCGCAGCACTGAAATATCATCGGCCAGCTTTTGCAATTCGGATTCGCGCGCCACAAGTTCGATCTGACGGCTGCTGGAAGAAAAGCTGGCGTCGTCATACATGTGCTCCAGTTTTTTCAGCTCGAGCACACGCTTTTCCAGGGCATCCTCGGTTTGAGCAAGCCGATCCGACAAAAGCTGCAACTGGTCTTTGCGCTGCCGAAGGTCTTCGCCCTTGACCTCGAGCGCGGAAAGGGCCTGTTCCTTGTCCTTCCGCTCGAGCGCCAGTTCCTTCAGTGCTTCGCGGCCACGGCCGATCTCGACAAGCTGTTCGGCCGATTTCTCGCGCAACGCCTTGACGCTCATCTCAAGCCGACGTGTCGCCATGGCGAACTCGGCGCGGATGCGATCCTTCTCCGCCTGGATCTCGGCCAGCGTCAGCGGCATCGAGCCCTCGATGCGTTTACGCGTCAGCATCACGGCCCGCCGCCAGATGGCCGGGGCAATCATCAGCGCCAGAAAGCCGGCGCAGAGAAAGCCGAGGACAAAGAACAGGACCGACTGAACCAAGGTGACTATCCGTTATGAACGGCAAACAACCGTAAGGGACTGTGCCACGTTCGCATGACGGAATTCCAGTGCCGCGGCAAGGGTCTGCCGCAGCATTGTTCAGACCGTCGATCCTGGAAACAATCGCGGTGACGAGGCAACCACTTGCTCAGAATGGATTCCAGGTGGCGCGCTGGGTAAGCTTGAGGTAGCCGAGATTGACGCCAAGCCGGGCGCCGACGCCGGTACGGATCGGCACCAGCAGCACATTGTTGTTCTTCATCACGTTGAAGCCGACGCCAGCCACGAGGTAGGCGGAGCCGGCAAGGCCGCCGAAACGATTGTAGAGGCTGTTCACATCGTCGAGATTATAGACCAGCATCATCACCCGCGAGCCCTCGCCGCCAAAATCCCAGCCGAGAGACGGGCCCTGCCAGAACACTTTGTGATCGCCGGCATTCTTGGTGTAGAGTGTGCCTTCACCATAGGTCAGGCCACCGATCAGGGCGCCCGAGCCCTCCTCGCCAAGCAAATAGCCATTGGGCAGGCCATAGGAGGAGAAAATCTTCTCCACGACGGTGGCGAGCCCGCCCGACGTCGCACCGAAGAATTTATGACCGGAATCGACGATCTCCTGAGCGGTGTACTCCTGGGCCCGCGAAGGCGAGGTTGAAAAGACGACAAGGCCCATGAGAGCGATCGCCATCGAGAAGACACGGAGAAAACTCCGGTCTGTGAAGACACGGAAAAAACTCCGGTCGTAGTATCGGGAAAACATGCTTCCAATCTCCGTCAGGGAGCACTTTCGCCGACGCCTCGCATCCGTGCGGCTCTTTGGCGGCCGTTAAGGATGACTGTTAAGGACAAACTATGCCGTAATCCTTTTTCAACCATTAAGCTTTCACATGAAGATGGCGGTTAGTAGGCTGGTTTCGCGCTGATTTCGCGTCGGCCCGCAGTATCCGCACCCTGGGTGAACACACCATTTTCGATAACGACAATTCCGGATTTGTTGCTGCACGCTCAGGCGCTGTGTATTCAGTAGGCCTTGGGAGAGCGAGCGTGATTCGTGTGGGCAGGCGTGATCGTTGATCGCCCGGCCATTTCCAGTGAAATTTTGCAGGGACTTTCGCCGATGGCCGAGCTTTTCACCCTTTCCGCACCCGATCTCGCCGCGCTTTTGTGCAGCCGGGTCTGCCACGACATCATTTCGCCGGTCGGCGCCATAAACAACGGGCTTGAGCTGCTCGACGAAGGCGGCGCCGACGAAGACGCCATGAGATTGATTCGCCAGAGCGCCAGAAACGCTTCGGCCCGCCTGCAATTCGCCCGCATCGCCTTCGGCGCAGCCGGTTCTGCCGGCATGATGATCGACACCGGCGATGCCGAGGCCGTTGCGATCGCCTTCTTGAAGAACGAGAAGCCGGAACTGATCTGGAATGGACCCCGTGCGCTGCTGCCCAAGAACAAGGTAAAGCTGCTGCTCAACCTCATTCTCGTCGCCAACGCTGCCATTCCGCGTGGCGGCAAGCTTACGGTCACGCTTGAAAACCTCGACACGGAACCACGCTTTGCGCTCGCCGCGAGCGGTCCGATGCTGCGCGTGCCGCCCAAATTCCTGGAGCTCCATTCCGGCAACAAGCCTGAAGAACCGATCGACGCGCATTCGGTGCAGCCCTACTACACACTGCTTTTGGCGCGCGAGGCGAACATGACAATATCGATCCACGCGACCGCAGAAGAAATCGTTCTCTCGGCTGCTTGAAGTTGCTAAGAAATGATTGAAAAGAACAGATAAGAGTTTTTAGACAATATTTACTACGCCATCACGGTGGAATGAAATGAGCCATCCAGGCTAGTTCGGCCGAAGCATCGGTTAAGAAGTTTCCGTAAAAGCTGTTCTTGCAAAAATTTTACCTATCGGCTTTTCAGCTTCTTTACCGGATTGATCCTACGGTGCCTCCAGACCGCGACGCTGCCGGATTGCCGCATGGCAAAGAGGGCCCGGAAATGAAACGCTGCATGTTCATCGACGAGTCGAGCGTCATCAGGAGGGTTGCAAAGCGCATCCTGGGTGGTTCCGACATGCTGGTCATCGAAGCTGCCAGCGGGCTTGATGCGGTTGAGATGTGCACTGCCGACATGCCGGATATCATCATTGTCGACGGCGCCTTGCCGGACATGCAGGCCGAGGACGTCATTCGCCGCGTACGCGCCATGGAAAGTCCGATACAACCCCAGATCCTGATTTTGCTGGTTGAGGTCGACGTCGCTTCGATCATGCGGGCAAAGCGCGCCGGCGCGCAAGGCTATTTGCTGAAGCCGTTCACTCGGCCGCAACTTCTCGAGCGCTTCCGCACCTTGAGATTTGCCGGCTGATTCGCCGCCGCTGGCGCATGGCCGCGGAAATCGGCTCTCCAATATCTGCGACATAAAAACGCAAAATCCGGCCGAAGCCGGATTTTTGTCGGAAAAATCGATCGGATCGGCGTCGTCAGCTCAGGCGCTGACGCGGATGTCTTCCGGCTCGCGCAGCACGTAGCCGCGACCCCAAACCGTCTCGATGTAGTTCTGGCCGCCGGAAGCAGCGTCGAGCTTCTTGCGCAGCTTGCAGATGAAGACGTCGATGATCTTCAGTTCCGGTTCATCCATGCCACCGTAAAGGTGGTTGAGGAACATTTCCTTCGTGAGCGTAGTGCCCTTGCGCAGCGAGAGCAGCTCCAGCATCTGGTATTCCTTGCCGGTCAGATGCACGCGCTGGCCACCGACCTCGACGGTCTTGGCATCAAGGTTGACCACCAGGTCGCCGGTGGTGATGACCGACTGGGCATGGCCCTTGGAACGCCGCACGATGGCGTGGATGCGGGCGACCAGTTCGTCCTTGTGGAACGGCTTGGTCATATAGTCGTCTGCGCCGAAGCCGAGGCCACGTACCTTGTCCTCGATGCCGGCCATGCCGGAGAGGATAAGGATCGGCGTCTTCACTTTGGAAAGGCGAAGTGTTCTCAACACCTCGTATCCCGACATGTCGGGGAGATTAAGGTCGAGAAGGATGATGTCGTAGTCGTAGAGCTTACCTAGATCGACCCCTTCTTCGCCAAGATCGGTCGTATAGACATTGAAACTTTCCGATTTCAGCATCAGCTCGATGCTCTGTGCGGTCGCACTGTCATCTTCTATCAGCAGAACACGCATTTCATTCCCCTTTTCTGCTGCCGGACCATTTCACGACCCGTCCAGGACCGGAGCAGTGATTGCCTGAGCAGAGGCTGCCATCGAATGGTTAACAAAACCTAATTCCGTGCCGTTGACGGTACCAGATTTTTTAACCCTTTTCTACACCCTGTTGAATCTAATAGCGAATCTAAGAACCAAACCGCTAATGCAAAACATTAATAAGCCAGACTAAGTGACTCCAGGGACTCGCTAGCCGTGCTTCCGCATCGGGGCCGGAATTTTTACCCGGCCTTAAGTCCTGAGCCGTATGATTAACAATGCCCGTAAACGAATGGTTACCGCCGGCAAAAAACTTTAGGAATTTGTTTCCCATAGTTCTGGTAAAGTCGGTGGAAGCGGGTCGAAGCCTGAGTTTGCCAGGCGGATTAGACGATATGTGCAGGTGTGCGTTTCCAGGAGTACCGAATCATGAAGTCACGTGAAAACCTCGTTCGGCTGAAGCAGTTTCAGGTGAACGAGAAGCGGCGGCAGATGCTGCAACTCGACATGATGATCGCCGAATTCGAGCGCATGGCTGTCGAACTGGAACTCCAGATCACTGCCGAAGAAAAGAAAGCCGGCATCACCGACATCAACCATTTTGCCTATCCGACCTTCGCCAAGGCAGCACGCTTGCGCCGCGACAATCTCAGAAATTCGCAAAGCGACCTCGCCCAGCAGCGTAGCGTTGCCGAATCACTGCTTGGCGAAGCCGAAGCGGAGCTTTCCAAAGCAGAAATGCTCGAATCACGCGACACCAAGATCCGAGACGCCGAGACCGGCGGCCGCAGCGCCATGATCGGCTGAAAACAAGGCTTTCAGGCCGGTCAGCACCCAGCGATCAGGGCGTTGCCCATCTGGAATGTCGCCGCTCGTAGGTCGAGCAACTGCCAGTTTCAGGCCTACGCTGCCAAATCCCCTTGATGCTCCGCGACCGCCCGCACCTGGGCATCCTGGTGTCGGGCGCAGGCGATTCCGGCCAGGACCTTATCTGATTGAGCAGCCCACCAGGTTCCGGCCGAGTTCGGCTCGGGGCCGACCGCGCAGGCTTGTGGAACTCGGCAAGGTCGACGCGAAAATGCTTGCTCCAAGAAGCAGGCGCTGCTCATGCCTTTTGTCAGCCCGATCGGCAGGTGGTGCTGACCGTCTGAAGCAGAGAAAACCTGTCGGCAAAGCAAAAAGGGCGCGGATTGCCGCGCCTTTTGACATCCTTGAACCAGCCCTAATGCCGATATTGCTGGATGCGCGTCGTGCGCAGGCCGGCAAGGCCATATTCATCGATCGACGCCTGCCAGGACAGGAATTCCTCGGTGGTCAGCTTGTAGCGCTGGCATGCCTCTTCGAGGCTCAGCAGCCCGCCGCGCACCGCCGCCACCACTTCGGCCTTGCGCCGGATAACCCAGCGACGTGTGTTCGTCGGCGGCAGATCGGCAATCGTAAGGGGGCTGCCGTCAGGCCCGATAACATATTTGACGCGCGGTCTAACAAGATCGGTCATCGTACTCTCTACTAAAAACTCAAAGACCCAATCCCCACCACATTACCGCCACAGCTTTAAAATTTGCCTAAGCGATCCCTAATAGCTAAGTAAGGATCATGAACGCCGCGTTAGTCTTTTCGTCGGCATTTGAGGCATCTGCCCAGCAAGCGCCCGAATCCGTTCAAAAAAATCGGCCGGTTCGCGAAGCTGGCGCACCCGGAAAGCTTGACCTATATTCCGGCCATTGGCATTCAGGCGCCGTCATCCAGGCGCCGTGCAGAACGAAAGAACCATGAACAGCCTCGACCTTCCCGGACGCCCCGAAGATACCCGCATCGTTGTCGCCATGTCGGGCGGCGTCGATTCGTCGGTTGTTGCCGGCCTTTTGAAGCATGAAGGCTATGATGTCGTCGGCGTCACGCTGCAGCTCTACGACCATGGCGCGGCAACGCACCGGGCCGGCTCGTGCTGCGCCGGCCAGGACATCGACGATGCCCGCCGCGTCTCCGAAACGCTCGGCATTCCGCATTATGTGCTTAATTACGAGGAGCGTTTCCGCAAGGCGGTTATCGACCCCTTCGCCGAGAGCTATGTGGCCGGCGAAACGCCGATCCCTTGCGTTTCCTGCAACCAGACGGTGAAATTCGCCGACCTCCTGGCGACCGCCAAGGAACTCGGCGCCGAGGCGCTGGCCACCGGCCATTACATCCGCTCCGGCGCCAACGGCGCCCATCGCGCGCTGTACCGGCCGGTCGACGCAGATCGCGACCAGAGCTATTTCCTGTTCGCCACCACACAGGCGCAGATCGACTACCTGCGCTTTCCGCTCGGCGGCCTGTCGAAGCCGCAGGTTCGCGCCATCGCCGAGGAAATGGGGCTGACGGTCGCTGCCAAGCAGGACAGCCAGGACATCTGCTTCGTGCCGCAGGGCAAGTACTCCGATATCATCGCCAAGCTGAAGCCGACTGCTGCCAATCCGGGCGACATCGTCCATATCGACGGCCGCGTGCTCGGCCGCCATGAAGGCATTTTGCGCTACACGATCGGTCAGCGCCGCGGCATCGGCATTGCCTCGGGCGAGCCGCTCTACGTCGTCCATCTCGACGCCGACCGGGCCCGCGTCGTCGTTGGCCCGCGCGAGGCGCTGGAAACGCACAAGATCTATTTGCGCGACATGAACTGGCTGGGCGACGCTGCGCTGTCAGATATTCCGGCCGCCGGGCTGGAGCTTTTCGCCAAGGTCCGCTCGACACGCCCGCCACGCCCGGCCGTGCTGCGTCACAACGCCGGGATCACTTCGGTGGAACTGGTCGAGGGCGAGTCCGGTATCGCGCCCGGCCAGGCCTGCGTGCTCTATTCCGACGACGGCAACGAGGCCCGCGTTTTCGGCGGCGGCTTCATCGAGCGTTCCGAACGCGGCGCCGAGGCCGAGGCGATGCTGACGCGGCTGGCGGCCCGGCCGGCGCAGATTCCCGCCGAATAGACGATAATCCCGATCTATCGGGATCGATCAGGCTCTGATACAGCCGCACTTTCTCTCAGGAAGACGATCCGGTGTGGGCAACCGTGCCAGCGGTCAGGATACGCAGCACCCTGATGGCTTCCTCGCCGCTGGTACGCGGTTCTGCCCGCGTCTCGATGCACTGGATGAAATGCTCGAGCTCTCGCGTCAGCGGCATGCCCTCGCCCACTGCAACATAGGACGGCTCGTTGGTGGTGAAGGCCCATTGGCCGCTGTCTTGCCAGACCGCGTGGCGGTAGACGGCGAGCTTGCGCTCCCACGGCTCGACATCGTCGAACACCGCCATCGCCTTGGTGCCGACCACGGTCAGCCGCCGTTCGCGGTAGGGATTGAGCCGCGACGCGAATAGGTGGCTGCGCAGACCGTTGGGAAAGCGCATGTGCAGATGCGCGAAATCGCTGAGATTGTCGAGGAGCGCTGCCCCTTCGCCACGCACCTCGATCGGTTCCGTGCCGGTGATGGCCAGGATCATCGACAGATCGTGCGGCGCCAGGTCCCACAGCGCATCGTTCTCGGTGTGGAACTTGCCGAGCCCGAGCCGGTGCGAATGGATATAGCGGACCTCGCCGAGCTCGCCATTGTCGATCAGCGCCTTCAACGTCTCGAAGGCGGGATGAAAGCGCAGCACATGACCGACCATGAAGACGCGGCCATTGTCGACCGCCGCCTTCACCGAACGCTCGGCATCGGCCACCGTCAGCGCGATCGGCTTCTCCACCAGCACGTCCTTGCCGCCCTGGACGGCGCGCACCGCCATATCGGCGTGGAACTGCGGCGGCAGCGCCATCACAATGGCGTCGATGTCGCTGCGCACAAACAGCGCCTCCGGCTCGATCGCCAGGCAATCCTGCTCACTGGCGAAACCTTCGGCGCGGGCAGGGTTGACGTCCGAGACCGCGTGCAGCGCGCCGAGCGCCTTGAGGGTGCGGATGTGGTTGCTGCCCCAGTATCCGCAACCGAGGACTGCAATGCGCGGTTTCATCATTCCAACTCTAGAATTTCGTGGCCGAGACATAGCGGCGCGCCCCGCCGAACTCAACCCGGCATTTCTGTGCCCGATTGTCTGCCCGGCAAAGCTTTTCGGCCATCAGAGCGAGGTGCGTCCGCCTGGACACACAAAGTACGTCTCAGACCGAGAAGCTTGGCGACGCGACAGGATGCGATAGAGTGTGGCGCCAGACCGGCTGCGTCGACACCGGCTGCATCGATGCTTGACAGGCTTGGCGTCCCAACCTTATATCCCCCCGACCTCGGCGAACGCTTCGACATGCCCTCTGATTTGAGGCAGATTTCGGGCCTTTCGCCGCCCTGGCGGGGTAGCTCAGTTGGTTAGAGCACGGGAATCATAATCCTGGGGTCGGGGGTTCAAGTCCCTCTCCCGCTACCACTTAATTCTTTCACAATGTTCTCTGCATGGACTTCGCGGCCCCGAAACCCCGCAGAACAGCAGGCCCTTCGGCCAAAAGCTGTGGAGTCGCTGTAGTGGTGAAAGCGACTCATTTGCTCTCTGTCGGCCGATATTCTCCAAAGCTGGGGAGTGCGCCTTTTTACTCCCTAGCTTTCCCCCGTTGAAATCACAGGGTTTTCCGGCTCGAAAGCTGCGGGTCGTTTGGTGCAATGCCGCTATGCGGAGAACACACAAAGCAAACCAACTGGTGACCAATTGGTCACCCTGCCCGGCGATGTCTGGCTTTTGGGCAAGCACCGGCTTATCTGCGGCGACAGCACCAATGCTGAGGATGTCGAGCGGGTGCTTACCGGCGTCAAGCCGCACCTGTGCGTTTGCGATCCTCCATATGGCGTCAGCTACGATCCCTCATGGCGAGAGCGGTTCGGCGATGGAGAAGGTCTCGCCAGAGGCAAGGTGCTCAATGACGACCGCGCCGACTGGCGGGAAGCATGGGCCAACGCACGGGTTGCTGAAAGCCTTTACCGCAGAGCGACCGGTGAAGGTCGGGAGGCCGTCACCGCAGCAATTTTCTGGCTGAAGACCAGGGCGCGCTGGAAGGAGACCTCCATCCATGAGCTAGAAGGAAAACTGGACACATCAGTGACCTTCGTTACCACCTATGAAGAAGCAAGCTTCTGTAGGGCGGCATTGCCGACAGTACCGATCTGTCATTCCGACTGTCGTTTTGATTTCGAGTTCGACCCAAGCCCGAAATCAAAATCAACCGAAATCACGACACTAGCGCTGGTCCAGCTTCTCCGCAGTCTCCCGCTGCTTCGATTCGATCTCGTCCAGCACTGCTTCTGGCGCGATGTCCCTCTTAATCTCGCCAACTTCTATATCGCTTACGGCTGGTTTTGCATTCAACCGATCCGCTATCGAATCGACAAGCCCAATAAGCTTTGTGAGTTCGTGCTCCGTCAGCAGGCTCACCTGAAGGTCCAGATCCGCCCGCTTGTCTGCGGCAGCTGACATCCGGTTTTGGCTGATCAGTACAAAGGTCGAGAGGAATATGGCCTCGACGGAAGCTACCATGGCCAATATCACGAATGTCGGATCAAATGGCGGAGTGATCGGTATCCAGCCCAAGTTCGAGACGATCCAGCCGCCATACACGGCCAAGTGAAGGTACACGAAACGCATACTGCCCGTAAAAGAGGTAATCGCCTCAGCGATTTTCTCTTCCAAAGTTGCCTCGCTTGCTTCCTTCGCCCGGCGCTCCTCAATCGCTTGGATATTGCGTTTCAGTGCTTGGCTGAGTTCATGCGGAGGTGGCGGAGGCAACGTTGGAGAATCCATGGAACACCCGTTGGATAGCTATCGGTCCTGCCACTCTGGGCAACGTACAAAATCACGGTTATTCGACTTTGTTCCCGACTAGAGCCGCTTCACCTCGCGGATCTTAGGGCGAACAGCCCCGCTCCGCAGATCAAAACTGCACCGAGAACGGTGGTGATCTTCGGCACCTCGTCGAAAAACAGCAGCCCCCAAAGTGGAACCCAGACGATGGCCGTGTACTCGAAGACGGCAACGTTGCCTGCTGGGGCAAGGCGATAAGCCTGGGAAAGCAATGTCATTCCGGCAGATGCGATCACACCGCAGCCGGCCATCAGCAAAGTATCCTGGAGCGTAGGCCAGACCCATGGGCGCGTGAGGAAGGCAAGACTTGGATGATTGGCGTCTTCAAGGCCGCCCAAGCTCACAAGCGCCGCCAGCGCCGGCGCGCCGGTGAGGAAGGCCAGGTTCTGATAGAAGGTGATAACCGCGGCGACCTCGCTGTCGCCAAGCTTCCTCGCCAAGACCTGGGCCGACGAGTACAGAGCAGCAGCCAGGAGGGTCAACGCAGCTGCCCATTCGAATATAGCAAGACCCGGTTGCAGCGTTATGATGACGCCGAGCAGACCAACAATGAGCGCGATCAGGGTTGCGGTGTGAGGCCGCTCTCCGAGGAAGAGAATCCCGAGACCTGCAATGATAAGCGGGGCGACGAAAAAGAGTGCGACAGCATCGGCCAGAGGAAGCGCTGCGATCGAGAGATAATAGAAGAGGTATGCTCCAAGCGAGATTACCGCTCGGATGGCGAGCAGCCCGGCTCGCTTTGAGAAAATAGACCGTATTCTGGCGGTCGCGCCGACCAGCACCAGCAGAATGGGCAATGCGACGATTGATCGAACAGTCATCGCTTGCGTAACGGGATAGGTGTCCGAGAGGCCCTTCAGGATCACGTCCTGCAGTGAGAAGACGAGAACGCCCAGGCAGAGAAAGCCAGTGGCTGCTAGGGACTTGTTCTGCATGGGTACGTCCTAGTGAAGGGGCGCAGCTAGCTTGGCTAGGGCCGAGCTCGATAGGGCCTGCACAGCCGCACCTGTAATCCACACTGACGTGAACGTTTGTCGCGAGATTGCGTTCTGGCCGCAGACTTAGGGCGTGCCCATACGAATTGGAAGTAGCTGCATCCGCGGCGGCTGCGCCTCTGTGGCGGGCGCGATAAGGAAGCAACGTGCTGACGAAGGATGGTTATCTGCACTGGATGCGAAAACTCGGCTTGCTCATGAAGTGCCTTCCAACAAGTCTGCGTCATATAGGCGGCGCTCCAGCTCAACCGCGTTGCTGCTGAAGGCTAATTCCTGAAAGAACTTGCTGAACCGTGTCTTGTGAGCACACTGCAAACGGTGGTTTGCAGTTTGAACACCCCGGAAACAGCAGCATGACGAGAGCAGTCGCCTACTATCGGGTCTCGACCCAGCGCCAAGGACGATCAGGTCTCGGCATTGAGGCCCAGCGTGCCGCGGTCGCCCGCTTTGCTGAAGCCGAGGGAATTGCCATCATCCAGGAGTTCACCGAGGTCGAAACCGGCAAGGGCTCGGACGCCCTGGATCGCCGTCCGCAACTTGCAGCCGCCCTCGCCCTTGCCCGGCAGCTCAAATGCCCGGTCGTCGTGGCCAAGCTCGACCGCCTGTCGCGCGATGTCGCCTTCATAGCCGGCCTGATGGTCCAGCGCGTTCCTTTTATAGTCGCCGAACTTGGCGCCGATGCCGATCCGTTCATGTTGCACCTCTACGCCGCCTTGGCAGAAAAAGAACGGCGGCTGATCTCGGAACGAACCAAGGCCGCCCTCGCCTCTCGCAAGACCACTGGCATAAAACTCGGTAATCCGACCAACACAGCTGAAGCTGCGGCGAAAGGTCGGAAGATCTCGATCCGGGAGGCTGACAGATTTGCCCAGACCGTGCTGCCGATCATCGCCTCCATCCAGCAGTCGGGCATCACCAGCCTGCGTGGCCTGGCAATCGCTCTGAACAAATCGAGGCGTTCGAACAGCCCGCAACGGCCAATGGCAGGTCTCGAATGTGCGAAACGTTCTCGCGCGGCAATCCCCTAGTCTTTTATAAGCGGGAACTAGCCACCTTGCCGATATCTCCGCAGGAGCTGGTGGGCTGCTTGACGGGTCAAAATATGCCCGCGCCTCAAGTGCCCGCCCGCAACCCCTGCGCCATATGCGATGCAGTCATTTCGCGAAAAAATGAACGGCCTTCCTGCCTGCTCTATTGCGGGTGCACTTCGCCGTTGTTGACCTGTGAAAGTGCCGCCACCGACGTCCAGGCAGCCTTGTGTTCTCAAGCTACATTCTTCTCATATTGTGGAGCGCTCAGGGACCGGCGGCTCGCTGTTTCCGCTCGAAAGTTCTCATGGCCCGATGGATGTTCCGGAGAGCTTGGCTGGAATCGTGCCAGCCTTCGAATTCGATTTGTTTGTCGGTGCCGGACACCGACGCGAGGAAAAACTGCTCGATCTCGGATCGCAGACGATCCGGAACATTCTCGCCAAGGAGAGACTCGCTATGGGCGTCTTGCTTGTGCGGGCAAAATACAAAGCGATCGTTTCTCACGGTCTCGCCGTTCTCCGTTTGCATGACACAAAGGGCAGCCAGCAGATCGCACTTGATGACAACACCGGGAGCGCTGGTGGCCTCATGGATGACCAGGCCATCGAGGGCGTCGCCATCGTCGCCCAGTGTAGAAGGCAGAAAGCCCCAGTCGTACGGGTAGGCCAGGCCCGCTGGAAGCGGCCGCGTATATTCGAAAAGCTTCTTCTTGGGCTTGTAAGTCAACTTTGCTTCGGCGCCACGCGGTGTTTCCACGACCACCCTGATCCGACCCTTCGATGTAGTCGTAGGCAGTGTTAGATAATTCGCCACGTTTGGTCCTCGCCAGTCCATGCCAATGGCTCTAGGCTTCTCTAAGCAGCGGATGGCCGATTTGTTCCCAACGTGCTTACCCGGGTCTTCACGAAAACCGGTGCGGATTGGACGCGCAAATACACTTGGCTCATGCGAAGCCACCAGAGAGCTTGAGATCGAGAATGCGATCATCGGCGGCCAGGCTTCAGAAACACGCCGGTCCACCGCCCAAAGAGTTGAAGAAAGGGCCGGCGACGCAATGAGTACAGCCAGAGGTGGTGAAGCTGCGCATCAGGCACCTCTGCGGCGAGCATGGCCATATCCGACATCGTTCTGTGCCGATATGCGATGCAGTCATTTCGCGAAGAACGGCCTTCCTGCCTGCTCTGCTGACAGTTCCCCGTCTGCCATGCTACCATGCACGAGGATAATTCCTGTCGCACCGATAGAGTTCGTAAGCTGTGTGACGGAGTGATAGGTGAACGATGAAAAAGGAAAAGCCTTTCGTTCCCACCGAGTTTCACATAAGCACGGTCGCGGACGACAAGGGCCCTTTCGGCATTCTCTCTGTTCGCACTACAGGTGGCCGCTTGGAGATTGCGCTAGACAGCGAGGCAACGGTCGCGCTTCTCGACGCAGTAGCTCGACTTCAGGCGAAGATAAATGAGCGTCGCTAGCGTTTATCAGGGATTGGAAGGTCCACGCCACGCATCCAACGTAAGGGGATCTAGTTCACATTCGGCGCGGTCGGCGGGGTTGAACGGACGCCCTTTCCAGTCTCGGTAAGTCACTCTCTTGCGATCTCGTTGAGCCGCTCTCTCGTGAGAACATGTCGAGCAGTTGGCCTGATAGACACATAAGTTTCTCTCCGTTGTCCGATGGCACGCTGCCAACCGGATGTCTCCGTAGGTCGACCGTTGGCTGGCGCGTGAGGCCGAGTTGCTGGCGGCCCACGCCGACAGCAAGGGACGTGACACCTATGCGTTCGACCCGATCTCCAGTCCCTATCTGGAGGTTGCCGACGATCTGCGCATTCGGACGCCCTATTCGAAGACCGCCCTTCGGGAACTACATGGCATTCCCTGGGCAAGTTGGGA